>SHYF01000081.1 GCA_009692985.1 Dehalococcoidia bacterium | reverse complement strand
AGGGGCGGTCGCATGCGGCGCATTCCGCTGCCTCCCTTCTCCCGGTGGATGCGGAACAGGGACTTCCCTGCCATTGCCTCTCGCTCCTTCCATCAGCTATGGGAAAAAGAGCTGAAGAGCAAGAGTAGTGGTAGTGGCGGCAAATCGTGAGGCGGTAGCAATGGCTGAGATATCCCGCGAAGAGTTCCTGGAAAACGTACGCCGCTCCCTGGGCAAGACCGGCCCCGTGGAGGAGCCAGACTACCTGCCCCTGAAGCAGAGGCGGGAAGACCAGCGGCAGAGGGCCGTCACCATTGAGGCGAGAAACCAGGCACGCCGTACTGAGCTGCTGAATCTACTCACCCAGACGGCAACGCGCCAGGGGTGGAAGGTACACCGCGCTGCCTCTGGGGAGGCTGTGGTGAGCTACGTGGTGGCGCTGGCCAGGGAGAAAAAAGCAAGGCTTGTGGTGCGCTCCAACCACCCTGTATCCAGCTGTGTACCAATAGATGGCGCACTGCGCAAAGAGGGTGCGCGGGTGACCACGGTGGCGGTCAGCCGGTCCCGAGGACGGGGACAATTGCGAGAGGAGATGGCGCGGGCAGACCTTGGCGTCACCGGGGTGGACTACGCCATCGCCGAGACGGGCACCTGCGTTCTTGTGCCGCGACGTGGAGTCAGCCGTGCCGTATCGCTGCTGCCGCCTCTGCACGTGGCCATCGTGGAGGCCCACCAGGTGTACGAGAGCCTGGACGACCTGTTTGCGCTGCGTCGCCTGGCCTTCATCCAGGGGAGGGGCGACATGGGCAGCTACCTGAGCTTGATTAGCGGGCCAAGCCGCACTGGGGACATCGAGCAGACGATTGTGACTGGGGTGCATGGCCCCGTGGAAGTGCACATGGTAATACTGGAGGCCGAGAAGCAATAGCTGAAAAAAGGGAGTCCCGAGGGGCATAGCCCCTTTAGTGGGGGCTTGGGGGTATCCCCCAGATTACTTTTCGTCCCCTTCCTGGACAGAGCCTGTCCTTGAGCGTAGCGAAGGAAAGGGGGCAGGGGGATGGTCGAAGAGTGTATTAGTACTATAGGTCATGGAAGAAGGAGGGAAGCATGGCAATCTATATCTTGCTGAGCACGCTGACCGACGAAGGAGCCAAGACACTGAAAGCGAGGCCTGCCAGAATCCTGGAGGTGAACAGTGAGATCGAGGCCATGGGGGCCAAGGTGGTGGAACAGTACGCTGTCCTGGGGCTTTATGATTTCGTCAACATCGTGGAGGCGCCGGACAACGAAACCATAGCCAGGGTCTCGCTGGAGCTTAGCTCCAGGGGCACCGTCCACATCATAACCCTGCCAGCCTTGCCTCTAAGTGAGCTCCTGGGAACCAGGCCTAGCTCTGGAGGCCAGCCCACCGCTGCACGGCCCGCGATGCCGCGTCGCGCACCAGCTCGTACGCGTTCTGCATAGCTTCATGCAATGGCATGGACTCCGGAGCGGCGGCTTCCACGGCGGTGATGCCGCGCTCCAGCACCGTCTGGTATCCTGGGCCTAGTGACCCGGCAATAGCCAGCACAGGGATGCCGTGGGCCGAGGCCCGGCGTGCCACCACGATGGGCGCTTTGTCGTAGATGGTCTGGCCGTCCAAACGGCCCTCGCCAGTAAGCACCAGGGACGCCCCATTCAGATGCTCGTCCAACCCCACGGCGTCGCAGACGATCTCTCCACCTGAGCCAAGCTCCGCGCCCAGCAGGGCAACCATTCCGGCGCCCGCGCCACCGGCAGCGCCGGCCCTGGGCAGTGCTAGCACGTCTACTCCAAGGTCCCGCAATATCACCCGCGCGAAGTGGCGCAGGGCGGCATCCAACTCCTTCACCATGACAGGGGTACTCCCCTTCTGGGGGCCGTACACAGCCGATGCGCCTTCCGGCCCGCACAGTGGGTTGCGGACGTCGGTGGCTGCGAGCAGGCGGCACTCCTTCAGGCGTGGGTCAAGGCCGCGCAGGTCAATGTGATGGAGGCGGGCGAGGGCCGCGCCGCCCCAGGGGATGTCGCGGCCCTGAGCATCCGTCAACCGGACACCCAGGGCATGGGCCATGCCGGCTCCGCCGTCGTTGGTGGCGCTGCCTCCCAGTCCAACGATGATTTTTCGGTACCCGGCGTCCAGGGCGGCGTAAATGAGATGGCCTGTGCCATAGGTGGTGGCAGTGCGTGGGTTGCGGCGCTCCTCTGTCACCAGCGCCAGCCCGGATGCACGCGCCATCTCTATGACCGCTGTGCTGCCGTCGGCCATGACGCCCCACGATGCGACTATGGAATCGCCCAGGGGGCCCGTGACAGTTGTCTGAAAGTATGGACCGTGTGCCATTTGACGCTGTGACGTTTCACCCCCATCCTGGCCTTCCCCCGTCAAGGGGGAAGGTAACCCCTCATCTCCCCCTTGACGGGGGAGAGTGAGAGAGGGGGTGGAAACAGATTTGCCAAGGTCTCCTACCAGGGCCTCTAGTGTGCCATCGCCTCCGTCGGCTACGGGCAGCAGAACGGTCTCGGCGCTGTGGAATACGCGTCGCACACCCTCCTGCATGGCCTGGGCGGCTTCCATAGAGCGGAGGCCGCCCTTGAATGCCTGGGGCGCGATTACTATCCTCATGGGGGCATTATATAGCGGCGGGGCAATGGTGGCGGCTTGCGTCGGGCCTTTGGCAGCCCTGGCGGGCTGCTGATAGGATGTTCGGGCGTAGCAGGAGTGAGCCAGAAGGAGTTCGCATGCCTACTAACGAAGAGCTGAAGGCCCTTGTCTGCCAGGCCATAGACCAGCGGGCCAGGGAGATCACCGGTATTGCCCAGCACATCCTGGAAAACCCGGAGCCTGGGTTTAAGGAACACAAGACATCCCGCTTCGTTCAGGAGCAGTTCGACAAACTTGGGCTGCCCCACAAAGACGACCTGGCTCTGACGGGCGTCAAGGCATGGGCGGAGGCCGGCTCTCGCGGCCCGACGGTGGCCGTCATCGGGGAGCTGGACTCCATGATAGTCCCCGGCCATGTCAAAGCAGTCCCTGGTACGGGCGCTGCCCACGCCTGCGGCCACCACGCCCAGATTGCGATGATGCTTGGCGCAGCCATTGGTCTTACCCAGTCGGGAGTGTTGAGGCACCTCGCTGGACGACTGGTCTTCTTTGCTGTGCCCGCCGAGGAGCTTATCGAGGTGGAGTCCCGGGACGGCCTGCGTCGTGAGGGCAAGATTGAGTTCATCGGCGGCAAGCCTGAGCTGGTGCGCCTGGGCCAGTTCGACGACGTGGACATGGCCATGATGACCCACACCACCAGCTCGCCGGAGGACAGGAAGATAGCGTTGTCCGGCACAAACAACGGCCTGGTGGTGAAGCGCATCCAGTACATTGGACGGGCGGCCCACGCCGGCGGAGCGCCACACCTGGGCATCAACGCACTCAACGCTGCCACCCTGGGCATCCAGGCAATCCACGCCCTGCGCGAGACGTTCCGCGACGGCGATACGGTGCGGGTGCATCCCATCATCACGCGCGGCGGCGATGCAGTAAGCGTCGTGCCCGCGGACGTGCGCATGGAGACGTTCGTGCGGGCCAGGACCACCAACGCGGTGCTGGAGTGGGACAGGAAGGTTGACCGCGCGCTGCGTGCCGGGGCGATGGCGGTGGGTGCCAAGGTGCGAATAACCACAATCCCAGGCTACTTGCCCCTGAACAACAACCAGGCCATGGCCGCCATGTACCGGGTGAACGGTGTTGGAGTAGTTGGCGAGGCGAACATTGGCCCCATAGCGCACCGCACCAGCTCCACGGACATGGGCGACATCAGCCAGATCATGCCGGCCATCCAGCCCTACGCAGGGGGCGCTACAGGCACGGCCCACGGCACCGACTTCCTGGTGGAGGACTACGACCTGGCGGTGATTACGCCGGCCAAGGTGATGGCTATGACTGTGATAGACCTGCTAGCCGGTGGCGCTGCCAAGGCCAAGGAGATTATCGGCACTACGAAGCTGCCATACACCAAGGATGCGTACCTGAAGCTGGTGCGCAGCTTCGCGCGGGAGGAGGAGTGGGAGGAGTAAAGATGAAAGAGTTCGTGGTTATATACGAATGGACGGGGAAGAACTATTCGGCATATGTGCCTGACTTGCCTGGGTGCATTGCGTGCGCTGATACGCTTGAGGAAACCGAGGCATTGATGCGGGAGGCCATCGGGCTGTATATACAGGCTCTACAGGAAGATCACCAGGCTGTACCGGAGCCTACCACCAAGGCCAAGCTCGTGTCTGTAGGGGTGTAAAGGCATCATTCCCCGCCCATCGCTACGCCTTGCACATTCATGGCATAGCCGCTATTATAAATAGGTACGCGGATGCCACACATCTGCCCACTTGGATAAGGCAACACACATGCGTTTCTTGGAGACAACTTACGTAGTCTGTCATCAAGGCAGGGTCCTAGCTGAGCTCGGCCTGACGGACTACGTTGTCCTGTGACCTCTTCTGCCCCCTTTTCTCCCGTCGCTCCCCTGTAATCGCTACGGTGGGTACGCCAGCCTTGAAAGAAGATAGCCCGACGGGGCAACCCTTTTCCATTTGGCTTCGGTGGTGTACTCTTCTGGTAAACTGGTTCCCAGGTGAGCGGCAGGGAGCAAGTCGCTTCAGTCATTAGTTCATACCAAACAAGGAGACTCCAATGCCAGAAGAGAAGGTGCTCATTTTCGACACAACGCTGCGCGACGGCGAGCAGGCAGCCGGCGCCGCAATGACGGGAGATGAGAAGCTGGAGATAGCCAAACAGCTTGAGCGCCTAGGGGTAGACATCATTGAGGCCGGATTTCCCATAAGCTCACCAGGGGATTTCATCGCTGTTCAGACAATAGCCAGAGAGGTGCGCAAACCAATCATCTGCGCCCTGGCCCATGCCAACGCCGCAGCAGTAGACCGGGCGTGGGAGGCCGTCAAAGAGGCACGGCATCCCCGCATCCACGTCTTTCTATCCAGCTCGGATATCCACATCCTGCATCAGCTACGCAAGAACCGGGAGGAGGTTATGGAGATGGCCGTCTCCAGCGTGGCGCGGGCCAGAAAGCTGTGCGAGGACGTGGAGTTCTCGCCCATGGACGCCACGCGGACAGACCCGGTCTACCTGTACGCGTTGCTGGAGGCGTGTATCAATGCCGGTGCGACCACTGTGAACATCCCTGACACGGTGGGCTACACCACGCCCGCGGAGTTCACCCGGCTGATCGAGGGCATCAAGGCCAACGTGCCCAACATCGGCAAGGCCACCATCAGCGTCCACTGCCACAACGACCTGGGCCTTTCGGTGGCCAACAGCCTGGCGGCAGTGAAAGTAGGCGTACGCCAGGTGGAGGGGTGCATCAACGGCATGGGCGAGCGGGCAGGGAACGCCGCTCTGGAAGAGGTGATCATGTCCCTGCAAACGCGACGCGACTACTTCCAGGTAGGGCTCAACGTGGATGCCACACAGCTATACCGCACAAGCAAGCTGGTCAGCGACATCACAGGGTTCGCGGTACAGCCCAACAAGGCCGTGGTGGGCGGCAACGCCTTCCGTCACGCCTCTGGCATCCACCAGGACGGCCTGCTCAAGGAGCGTACCACCTACGAGATCATGGACCCGACAGCCATTGGATGGCCCAGCAGCGAGTTTGTCCTGGGCAAGCTCAGCGGCCGCGCCGGGCTCAGGTCGCGGTTGAACGAGCTGGGCTTTCAGCCATCGGATGCGGAGTTGAACCGCCTGTTCGAGGCATTCAAGGAGCTGGCCGATAAGAAACGCGAGGTGATGGATCGCGACCTGGAGGCGCTGATGAGCCATCAGCGCCGCAGCTTCAACGAAGCCTACGTCTTGGAGCACGTCCAGGTCACCTGCGGCAACCATGAGGTCCCGACCGCTACGGTGCGACTGGTAGGCCCCGATGGTGTGGCCAGGACCGACGCCGCCACGGGCACAGGCCCGGTGGACGCCATCTACAGGGCCATCAACCGCATCATCGAGGTGCCGAACACATTGACTGAGTTCAGCATCCGTGCCGTCACCGAGGGGATAGACGCAGTAGCCGAGGTGACGATACGTATCCAGAGCGGTGATCAGATGTATGTGGGCCGGGGCGCAGATACCGATACCCTGGTGGCCACGGCCAAGGCGTACATGAACGCGCTCAATCGCCTTTTGAGCATAGGGGACGTTTCCAAGTCTGTTAAATCGGTACCGGCTTCGTAAGAGGGCGATTGACTGGTCGCTGGGTAGATTCATAAGAGCCTAAAGAGGAGACTTTATGCCCAAGACAATGTTCCAGAAGATATGGGACGACCATGTGGTGTATCAGGAGCCTAATGGGCCCGCCATCCTGTACGTAGACCTGCACCTAGTGCACGAGGTCACTACCCCCCAGGCCTTCGATGGCCTGCGTATGAGCGGCCGGAAGGTGCGCAGGCCGGACCTCACCATTGCCACCCTGGACCACAACGTGCCCACCGCGGACCGGCACCTGCCCATCGCGGACCCTATCTCGCGGCAGCAGGTGGAGGCGCTGGAGCGCAACTGTCGGGATTTCGGCATCACGCTGTACGACATGCACAGCCCCGGCCAGGGCATTGTGCACATCATTGGTCCGGAGCAGGGATACACTCAGCCGGGCAAGACAATCGTCTGCGGCGACAGCCACACAGCCACACATGGGGCCTTGGGCGCGCTGGCCATCGGCATTGGCACCTCGGAGGTGGAGCACGCGCTTGCCACTCAATGCCTGCGACAAAGCAAGCCCAAGGCAATGGAGATACGCGCCAACGGCTTGCTGCCATACGGTGTCACGGCCAAGGACCTGATCCTGGGCATCATCGGCAAGATTGGCGTCGGCGGCGCTACTGGACACGTGGTGGAGTACACAGGACAGGCGGCCCGTGGCCTCTCAATGGAGGGCCGCATGACTGTGTGCAACATGTCAATCGAAGCGGGAGCGCGGGCCGGCATGGTCGCCCCGGACGATACTACGTTCGAATACATGCGAGGGCGTCCCCAGGTGCCCCAGGGCAGGGCCTTCGATACTGCCGTGGAGCGTTGGAGGGCGCTGCCCACCGACCCAGGCGCTACATATGACAAGGTGGTGGAGTTGGACGCCGCCACCCTTTCGCCCTTTGTTACCTGGGGCACCAACCCAGGTATGGTGGTGCCCGTCACCGAGCACGTGCCAGACCCAGCTTCCTTTGCCACTCCAACTGAGCGCGGTGCTGCCGAGCGGGCGTTGAAGTACATGGCGCTGGAACCC
>SHYF01000080.1 GCA_009692985.1 Dehalococcoidia bacterium | reverse complement strand
CGCTGTTGTACGGGTTGTCGGCGGGAGTGATTACGTTGGTGCCTTCTGCCAAGGGTGTGGATAGAGCCAAGCGCAACTGGAACGTGCTTGCGGAGATGGCTACAGGCATTCGGGCCATTAGGGCTAGCCGTACGATAATGGTACTAATAATTCTGGCCCTGGCAGCTGTGGTTCTTGGGCAATCGTACCAGGTGTTATTGCCGAAGTTTGCGGCGGAGACACTACAAGTCCCCGCCTCTGGCTTGGGCCTATTGATGGCTATGATGGCGCTGGGGTCTTTTGTGGGAAACGGGGTTGTGGCCAATCTGAGGTCAGGAGCGCCCTTGGGCCGGTGGATGTTTGTGCTTGGGATCATGTCTGGGGTGTCGCTCATCGCGTTAGGGCTTGTGCGAGGCATGTACCTGGCCCTTGGCGCTCTCTTTTTGATAGGTCTTGCCGGAGGGCCGTTTTTCACCATCAATCAGACGCTGGTGCAACGGCTCTCCCCAGTGGAAATCCGTGGACGTGTGCTGAGCCTGTGGATGCTAACTTGGGGTGCCATGCCGCTGGGCATCATGGGGTTTTCTGCTCTGGGCGACCAGATAGGGCTCTGGTTCCCCATGGTTCTTGGCGGCGCCGGCTTGATCCTGGTTATGGTTGTTGTTGTCCTTGCTTACCCAGCACTGCTGAGTGTGTCTGAAGAGGCGAAGTGACCAAGAACTACTCAACTGTTGCAGGAACTTTACTGCTGATAGCAGGCGCCACCATGCTCATGGGCATCATCACATCTGAGGCGTCCTACTCCGATCTCTACTCCACGCACACCAATGACATCAGCGACCTCGGTGCCAAGCGACCGGACGGCACTTTATTGCAGCCCTCAGCGATCATTTTCAACGCAAGCATGATCATCAGCGGGCCGTGATCCTGGCCGCCGCCTACCTGCTCCACCGAGTCTTACGTATCGGCTGGGTTGCCATGCCCATAGCCCTTCTTGGACTTGGCACGGTCGGAGTTGGAGTCTTTCCGTCTCACCAAGAGACGTTCATTTCTATTCCGCTACGCTTGTCTTCGTATTCGGGGGCCTCTCCGGCATCGTGGCGGCCAGGGTGCAGCACGGCGTGTTCCGGTACATTTCCGCCGCGATGGGAGCAGTCGTGTTGGTCAGCGTGGCGGTCTCTCTTTGGGACGAGGCCACGCCGATGTACCGGGTGCTCGGCTCTGGCGGTATAGAGCGATGGATTGTATACCCAATATTGCTCTGGCTTGTGGCGTACGGCGCCTATCTCCTTGGCGTTACGGCCAAGCAACACTCCGAGGATTGAAGTGGCAACCCCCAGGATTATTCAAGGTACTGATAAAACAGGACACTAGCTGGCGGCCTTCTTGATATATGTGTCTGGGCTGGCCAGGAACTTGCTCCGGCAGTCCAGGGTGTCGAAGTAGTACCAAACGCCTTCGTGGAACCGTCGCGTGCCCTTGGTGGGGTCCACCTCTGGGGCACCGTACGCTGTCTGGCCCGTGACGGCCCGCACCGCTGCCTCGTCGATCTCTTTGCCGCAAACTGGATCCCTGGCCATCGGTCACTCTCCTGTTTCTATCCGGGCCCAAGATGGGCCCAAGCATAAATCCTGCTCGCTCATCGTGAAGGGGCAGATTCGTATTGCGACTCACCCAACCTCACTGGCCCAGGTCTGTCCAGAAGCGCCCTGGCCACCCTTCCCCTGTGATCGTAGGTTGTGCCTAGGCGCATAGTCCAGGCGGAAACCCGCCGGAACCACAGGTTCTGGTTGAACTCCATGATGAAGCCTATGCCGCCGTGGATCATTTGGCAGTACCGGACTGCTGCCTCACACTTTTCGTTGCCGAACGCTTTGGCCTGGGACACTTCAATGCTGGCTGGCAGTCCCTGGTCAATCCTCCAGAGTGCTTCGTAAGTTAAGAGTTGGGTTCCATCCACCCACATGAGCATGTCGGCGCACATGTGCTGGACTGACTGGAATGCTCCAATAGGCCGTCCAAACGCTATGCGGTGTTTGGCGTAGTCCGTAGCCATTTCGGTGTCTTTCCTGGCGCATCCTTCCATCTGGGCGCAAAGCAGGGCGGTGCCCAGGTCCAGCATGTGCTCCACTATGGTCCACCCCTCGTTCAGCTTGCCCACCAGGCTAGCCCTGGGGATCCGAACGTTGCTGAAATTCACCTTGCTCTGCTTGTCTTTGGCCATTGTGACCAGCGGCGTGTGAGATATGCCGGCGCTGCTGGTGTCCACCAGGAAGAGGGAGATTCCACTCTTGCCGGATGAAGGCGGAGCAGTGCGGCATGGCACCAGGCATTTCTGCGCGACATTGAAGTTGTCCACGAACATCTTGGAGCCGTTCAGTATATAGCTGTCGCCTCGGGCCACGGCTTGCATCTGTATGGACTCCGGGACGTAGCGTGGGTCCCGCTCGGTAAAGGCCCATGTGAGAATTGTCGCGCCACGGCTTACGCCAGGCAGGGTCTCTTGCCGCTGTGCTTCCGTGCCATGCTTGGCGATGGTTAGAGCAGCGGTCATTGTGCTGTGAAGGGGCACCGGTACTATGGCGCGTCCCACCTCACCCAGAATAATTCCCAGGTGGGTCAGGGGTAGCCCCTGGCCGTCGTACTTCTCCGGCAGGGCCAGGCCAAGCCAGCCCAGGTCTGCCAGCTTCTTCCATAGCTCTGGAGGATACCCCAGGGGGTCCTTTTCCATGTCCCGCGCCAGGCTGGGGGGACACTCAGCCTCCAGGAACTCCCTGGCGCTTTTCTTGAGCATCTCCTCTTCTTCGTTCAGCAAAATGTCCATGATGCTACCTCTCTCTGGCACAATGGAACTGGTGAGGGTCGAAAAGGGCGCTCACCAGTTCCTCAAGCATGTTTGGGGCAGGACTGGCGCGGCTAGCCGCGTGGCATGCCGAGGCCGCGGCGAGCCACCTGGTCTCGCATGATCTGGACGCTGCCGTGGTTGATTCCTGACTGGAAGGCGCCCATGAGGTTGTGGGCGTAGATGCCGCTCTCTACGGCGCCTTCCGAGCCGTTCAGTAGCTGGGCGTAGGGCCCCAGGATCTGGCTGATTGCCTCGGAAGCAGTGACGCCGTGCTCAGGCGCCATCACCTTCTCCGCAGAACCCTCGTAGGTGAAGTCCTGGTCCCGCTGCACGATGGACATGCTTCGCATTGTCATCAGGCGACACACCTGGGCTTCTATCCACAGTTCAGCCAGCTTGTCGCGGACTGCCGGGTCGTCCTTCACGGAGTAACCGCCCAGGTCGCTTTCTTTGGCCCAGTTGATAATGTCCTCATCCATATGGACGGATATCAGGTAGCGGGACGCACCAACCCTGTCCAGGTTTAGTCCCTGGGCGCCTATGAACCAACCCATGTTTTCATCGCCAAGACGGCATGAGATAGGCACCCGTACGTCTTCAAAGAACACCTCGTTGGTCCTGCCCATACCGTAGGTGGTGCCTGGAGGCGCAGGTGGATCGTTCTGGACTGTCCAAAGGGGACGCACTGTTATGCCTGGGGTGTCCATAGGCACCAGCAATATGGTAATGCCGCGATGCCTTTCTGCGGCGGGGTCTGTCCGCGCCATAAGGTAGATGTGGGTGGCGTTGTGGGCCCCCGATGTGAACATCTTCTGGCCGTTGATTGTGTAGAAGTCGCCATCCCTCACTGCTCTGCACTGGAGACCGGCCAGGTCGGCGCCGCCTTGGGGCTCTGTGAACCCCAGGCAGAAGGACATCTCTCCGGCAATCACCTTGGGCACAAAGTACCTCTTCTGCTCCTCGGTGCCTGCTCCCAGAATGGCTCCTGCTCCGCTTCCACCGCCTCCCACCCCCATTCCAACGCGGGCGAACTCCTCTTCGACTATGTACTGGCTCATGCGGTCGCCGCCCTGACCCCCGTACTCCTTGGGCCAGCTAATGGCCAGCCAGCCTTTCTCCCCGATCTTCTTGCGCAAGGCCCTGGAGCGCTCCCTGTCTGCACCTTCTTCCATCTCCTCGCCCATCTCCCCTCCCAATCTCTTGGTCATGTTCTCCCTGATAAAGTCGCGGACCTCTTTGCGAAGTGCTTCCTGTTCTGGCGTCCAATCGAAGTTCATGGCCTACCTCCCATACTTGCGCGACCAGCTACGGCGAGAGTTGTAACCGTGCTTGGCAGATGAAGCAACTGCCAGTGCGACAAGGCACCGGCGCTGCGCCACAATCGCCATTTTCCAGTGGTTCAGGGGCAATGTCAATAGGGATGGCAAGCGCACTGTGTTTGCTGAAAGAGCGAGGCGTGTTTGCTCTAGAGCTTGCCGCTGCCTTATGCAAAAGGGTAGGATTAAGGATGCACAGTCCCACTGTACATTGCCCGGTGGTGTAGTGGTAGCACAGCGGACTTTGAATCCGTTAACCCTGGTTCGAATCCAGGCCGGGCAGCCAAACTTACTTTGAGACTGTGACTTGGAGCTTTCTTTTGGGAGTGCAGACACTCTCGGAGGCTTGTGTACAAGGCACTCCACCACAGCTATAGTTGGAGAGATGGGCAAGAACCTGTTGTTTTACACGGTCGTTAGCACAGTCATTGCCCTGGTGGCGCAGGCCCTGGGGGCTGGTCTGGGCGTTGTCCTCTTCGCGTCGCTGCTTGGGCCGCCTGTGATTCTCTTGGCGGTGGCGATTTTCCGCTACAACAGATGACCACGGAATCTTTGCCTCCATCCATCCCGGCCAACCACCTTCAGCATCCCTTTCCTACCCTCCTCCCACGGGCCTGACAATCTCTACCACGTCGCCCTGGCTAAGAGTCACGTTGCCAAACTCCTCTTTGCGCAGCACCGTGCTGTTGTAGGCCACCGCGATGAACTGGGTGTTGACGCCTCTGTCCTGGAGGAACTGCAGCAGCGGCATGGGATGCTGTAGCTCGGTTGGCTTGCCGTTGACTGTGAGGTTGATCATTGCTTCAGTGCGCTTGGAGGCCCTCTCGTAGCGCGGTGGCCATCGCTTGCTTGAGCTCTCGTGCGGCCTGGCGTGGGTGTTCGGAGTCTAGGATGGCTGTGATGACAGCGATACCAGCCGCTCCCTGGGACATGACCTGCGCAACGTTGGTGGCGTTTATCCCGCCGATGGCGAGGAATGGGATGCGCACCTCCCGTTGCGCCTGCGCCAAGAGCGCCGGGCCTGCGGGCACGGCCCCTGGATGAGACCCGCTTGGGAAGATGGTTCCCATCACTAGGAAGTCGGCGCCCTGGGCTTCGGCGTCTCTCGCACCATCCAGGGAATGGACAGAACGGCCGATGAGCAGCTGCTGGCCGGCTATGCGCCGCACCGCTCGCACGGGCAGGGCCTCTTCGCCAAGCTCAACGCCGTCGGCGCCAACTGCCAGGGCCACGTCCACGCGGTCGTTGACCAGAAAGAGGGCCTTTGCTTTTCGCGTTACGTCACGGATGACGGTGGCCAGGGCGAGCAGATCGCCGGCGGGCATGTCCTTCTCTCGAAGCTGGACCACATTGACGCCACCGTCCACGGCTTCGGACACCAGGTCCGGCAGCGGCCTCCCACGAGCGAGGTGGCGGTCTGTCACCAGGCACAGAGCAGGGTAGGGAAGAGGTGCCGGGCGAGGCGTGCTCATGTGCGGACGACGCCCTCCATGGGGCTGCTGGCTGCGGCATATGGTTTGGCGGGGATGCGGCCTGCCTGGTAGGCCAGGCGTCCAGCCTCCACGCCGAGGCGAAAGGCCCTGGCCATGCCTGCCGGATCTTTGGCCTGGGCTATGGCGGTGTTGACCAGCACGGCGTCGGCGCCCATCTCCATGGCTACAGAGGCATCCGATGGCACGGCCAGGCCGGCGTCCACCACCACCGGCACATGGGCCTGCTCGATGATGATCCGTATCTCCTCCCGCGTGTGGATGCCCTGGCCGGAGCCAATGGCCGATCCCAGGGGCATGACAGTGGCGCACCCCAGCTCTTCCAGTTGCCGTGCCAGGACAGGGTCGGCATGAATGTATGGCAGGACTGTGAACCCATCTTTGATCAAGGCCGCTGCTGCCTTTAGGGTGCCCACCGGGTCGGGGAAGAGGTATTTGGGGTCGGGGATGACCTCCAGCTTGATCCAGTCGGAGAGGCCCATAGCCCGCGCCAGGCGAGCGGTGGTCAGTGCCTCTTCTGGTGTTTTGGAGCCAGCGGTGTTGGGCAGGATGGTGTATTTGGACCAGTCCAGGTAGTCCAAGATTGTCTTCTTGTTGGGGTCGTCCAGGTCCAGGCGGCGGATGGCGACTGTGATGATCTCCGTGCCAGAGGCCTCGATGGACGCCACCATCTCCTCCATGGAGCGGTGCCTGCCGGTGCCGATTATTAGACGCGACTTGAAGCTCTTGCCAGCGATGACCAGGTTGTCACTCATGGCTCAATCTCCTCTGACCATCCCCCTGACCCCCTTCCTGGCAGGAAGGGGGTGGAAAGTATATCTGGGGGATACCCCCAGACCCCCACGAGATGGGCTTCGCCCGCTGGATTGCCATTTTTGAGCCTCCTGTAACAAAGAAGCCGCCGGGCGTTGCCTCGGCGGCGCTGACGTTGATTGGTGACCTCTCCCTGCGCTGGCATTACCCAGATCAGGTTTTGTCGGTCGTCCCGAGGCGTCGGGGCCTCTCAGCCTGGCTTTCCCAAGCTCCCGGTGTCTATTTAACTCTCGTAAAGCTAGCCTAGCACGGTAGGTAAGGTGTGTCAACGAATGGGCAGGATGCAAGCTGAACAACGACCCCCAGTCCTCATTTTGAATGAGTACCGTATTTCACCCACCAGCTACAATACGCCATGTAAAGAACCAGGGCAAGCAAGAGCGGTCCCAGCAATGTAGCCATCAGCGTGCCGATGAAATCGGCTCCCGCAACCTGTGCGATCTCCCACATGACCCCAGCAGCTATAATGTAGACAAAAAGATACACCATGATGCAACGCTTAACAGCGTACAGCCAGCCTCGTCAAGCTCCAACTGAACCACTACCGCAGGATGGGGCGAACTCCCTTTAGCCTACGCCTTCTTCTTGCTCTTCATGGCAGAGAAGATGGCCTCTGGGGTCATGGGCAGATTGTAAAGCCTGGCACCTGTGGCGCGGTAGATGGCGTTGGCCAGCGCTCCCCCAGGGGGCACAATGGGCACCTCGCCCACGCCGCGCACACCGTACGGGCCGTCGCTGGCTGGCACCTCGATGATCTCGCAGTCAATCATGGGCAGGTCCAGGGCCGTGGGCATGCGGTAGTCCAGGAAGGTGGGATTGCGCAAGGCACCTTTGTCGTAGTGGTAATATTCCGACAGCGCCCATCCCGCGCCCTGGGACGCGCCTCCTTGCATCTGGCCCTC
>SHYF01000079.1 GCA_009692985.1 Dehalococcoidia bacterium | reverse complement strand
GAGAGCGGGAATGGTTCATCTTAGTGGGGTGATGCCTAGATCACGGCAGATTTTTGTGGCCAGGAAGACGTTGACCTCTCTGTGTCTAGGCACTGCGGAAACTTGGCCATTAGCTGTGTTCAAGATAATGGTATGTTTAGCGACTTCTCGCCAGATGGCGCAACCTTGCTGGTGCAGATGTCTGAGGATCTGAGTTCGATTCAATACTAGAGCTCAATCTCCACCGTTTTTTGTATACTTTGGTGGGTGTGCCCAGTTCCTTATTCGCTTCGAGGGCCAGTGCCAGGGCCTCCTGGAGGTTCTCCGACACCTCTTTGATGGTTCTGCCCTGAGTGTTGGCCCTTGGCACCTCTGGGACGTAGCCAACATACCACCTGCCCCGTTTCTCTATGATGGCCGAAAACTGCCTTTTCACTAGCCTGCTCCTTTCTTGGGTCAATGCAGTCTAAAACATATCAGAGCCAGGCACAACCAAGCTCCCCCTTTTTCTTGACAACGCAATAGCTAGCATAGTACCATTCAACCATAATTACATAGGGACACTGCTCTTATCAAGAGTGGCGGAAGGCACGGCCTAATGGAGCCCGGCAATCGGCCCCGGCGAGTCGGGATACGGTGCCAAGTCCGTCAAGCTCCAATAGCTTGATAGATGAGAGTAGAGAGCGGTGGCTTCTCAACTCATCGAGAAGCCTTTTTTGTGTGACCAGCGGTAATATGCCAGAAATCGTACCTCTAGAGTGGACAGGAGAGGCCCTCCGCATCCTGGACCAGACCAAGCTTCCCCAGGAGCAGGCCGTCACCATAGCCCGCACTTACGAGCAGGTGCTGCACGCCATACGCACCATGCAGGTTCGGGGTGCTCCCGCCATAGGCATAGCGGGGGCATACGCCCTGGTGTTGGCAGTCAAGGGCGTGGATACCGTGGATCTGCGCCGCATCGTCAGCTACCTGGCAGACGCGGCGAAGGCGATCGGTGACGCCCGGCCTACGGCAGTCAACCTGCGCTGGGCCGTGGACCGAATGATGACCGTAACATCCCGCTGCCACTCCGTGGCGGAGCTGCGCCAGAGCCTGGAGGCCGAGGCCGTTGCCATTCATAAGGAAGACGTGGCAGGAAACCGTATCATGGGTGCGCTGGGCGCTGATCTGCTTCCCAAGGAAGGCGTGGTGCTTACCCACTGCAACGCTGGGGCATTGGCCACCGGCGGCTACGGGACTGCGCTGGGGGTGATCCGGGCGGCGTGGGAAAAGAGAAAGGGGCTGAAGGTGTTGGTAACAGAGACCAGGCCATTCCTCCAGGGCGCTCGTCTCACTGCCTGGGAGCTTATGCAAATGGGCATACCGGCAGAGCTTATAGTTGATTCGGCGGCAGGTAGCATGATGGCCAAAAGACAGGTGGGCTGCGTTGTTGTGGGCGCCGACCGTATCGCCGCCAACGGTGACGTGGCCAACAAGATAGGCACATACTCGCTGGCGGTGCTGGCCCACGAAAATGGGGTGCCATTCTACGTGGCCGCCCCGATGAGCACCGTGGACATCTCCACACCCACGGGGGACCAGATCCCCATTGAGGAGCGTTCGCCCGATGAGCTGACCCAGTGGGGGGACAGGCTTGTGGTGCCGAAAGGCATGGCAGTGCGCAACCCCGCCTTCGACGTAACCCCTCATCGGTATGTTACCGCCATAATCACCGAGCGCGGGATAGCCAGACCGCCCTACGACGAAGAGCTGCGGAAGCTGGTGGGTGGAGCTACGGTCGCCCCATCACCAGTGGTGGCCGTAGAGCAGGGCCAGGGAGGGCACGGTGGCTGAAGCCAGCGTTGCCATCATTGGCGGCAGTGGCCTCTACCAGATGGATGGCCTCACCGGGGTCAGGGAGGTCAGCCCAGATACGCCCTACGGCCGGCCCAGTGATGCCATCATCCTTGGTAAGCTGAATGGCGTGGCCGTGGCCTTCCTGCCGCGCCACGGTCGCGGACACCGCATTAGCCCCACGGAACTTCCGGTGCGGGCCAACATCTACGCCCTGAAGACACTTGGAGTGGAAAGGGTCATATCCGTCAGCGCGGTGGGCAGCCTCAAAGAGGAGGTACATCCACTGGACATGGTAGTGCCCGACCAGCTCATTGACAGGACAAAGCAGCGGGCCAGCACATTCTTCGGGGATGGCCTGGTAGCCCACGTATCCTTTGCCGATCCGTTCTGCCTGGACCTCAGCGCGGCCCTGGCCGACACCGCGGCAGAGGTAGGGGCGACGGTACATCGGGGCGGCACCTACGTTGTCATGGAGGGGCCGGCCTTCTCCACTCGCGCCGAGTCGTTCCTGTACCGCTCCTGGGGTGCCAGCGTGATAGGTATGACGGCACTACCGGAGGCCAAGCTAGCAAGGGAAGCAGAGATGTGCTACGCTATTTTGGCTTGCGCTACGGACTACGACTGCTGGCACGAAACAGAGGAGGCGGTATCGGTGGAGATGGTGATAGCGAATCTGTCCAAGAACGTCGCCACATCTAAGGAGATAGTCAGACGCCTGTTGATGCGCCTGAGCCAAGAGCGCACCTGCGCCTGCGTCTCTGCCCTGAAGAGTGCCCTGATAACCGACCGGAGCGCCATACCCCCGGCGACCATGAAGCGCCTTGCGCCGCTCATAGGCAAGTACGTGTAGCCAAGAGGCACTTTGTAGTCTTGCAAAACATATAATGGATCATGGGAGTTAACATGACTGCAACACTGCTAGAACCTTTCAAAAGAATAACCGTCCAACAGGCCAAGCATATGCTCGACCAGGGCAACTCGGTTGTAGTGGACGTGCGCCGCCTGGACGAATGGGTGACAGGGCACGTGAAAGGTGCAATCCACATCCCAGTGGACGACGTGCTGAACCGCGTTGACGAGCTGCCTACGGACAAAGACCTGCTGTTCATCTGCGCCGCCGGTGTGCGCAGCGCTCTGGCCTGCGAGATGGCTGCGGCCATGGGGCGGCCAGCGGAGCGCCTATTTAACATAGAGGCTGGCACTCCAGCCTGGATCGAGAAGAAACTGCCCACCAGCTACAAGAACCAGCCGTAGAATAGAAGGTTTACATAACACTTGCCAACGAGGAGAGAATGAACAAGACCAAGCGGATGGCAGCCCATAAACAACGTCACCAGCGAGCCAGATTTGAGCGTCTACGCAAACTGGCAGCCGTGGGTGCGGGTGCTGCAACAGCAGGATCGCCCAGGCGCAGGTTGCGCTCGGCGCTGCCCGTAGTCGCCCAGGCACCCGAGGCCGTGGCCATAGCGCCAGCGCCGGCGGCGCCCCTCGTCAGGCGAGCAGCCCGGCGTCCCACAGCACCCGCCGTGGTGAAACAGGTCGCCGTCGCGCAGGCTACTCCCGCCGTTGTCGAAGCTCCAGCACCAGCCCGCCGGCCCAGGCGCGCGCCCACTCCGCAGCCCGTGGCTGCTGAAGCGCCAGCACCCGAGGCAGCGGCGCCTCCAGTTCGCCGAGCCCGGCGCGCTGCGGCTGCCGCGCCCGAAGAGCCAGCCACCGCTCAAGCCGCTGAGACCCCCGCTGATTCCACCCCGCCAGCGGCGCGGCGCCGTCGCACACCGGCCCCGCCACCATACGCACCGGCGGAAACAGCGCCTCCGGCCCGGCGCACTCGACGTGCCCCCTGCCAGGAGGGGTAGTCTTCTGCCAACCGCCAACCGCAGACAAGATAGCCTATCGAGGGGGAGCACGTTGAAGGTCAAGAATACCCAAGGGGATGTCAAAGACATCGCCCTGGCCCAGCAGGGTGTCCTGCGCATCGAGTGGGCCGCCCGGGACATGCAGGTGCTGAAGCTGATCCGGGAGCGGTTCTCCAAGGAACGCCCTTTGGAAGGACTGCGAATGTCAGGTTGCCTCCATGTTACTACTGAGACAGCAAACCTGGCCCTGACGCTGCAAGCTGGAGGGGCCATCGTGTCCCTTTGCGCCAGCAACCCGTTGAGCACCCAGGACGAAGTGGCCGCGGCCCTGGTTGCCGTCTACGGCATTCCCACATATGCAATCAAGGGCGAAGACAACGACACCTACTACCGGCACATCCACCAGGCCCTGGATCACAAGCCCCAGATCACGCTGGACGATGGCGCCGACCTGGTGACCATCCTGCACACCAAGCGGCAGGAGCTGATGAGTGGCGTCATCGGCGGCACAGAGGAGACTACCACAGGTGTCATCCGCCTGCGGGCCTTTGCCCAGGAGAAGAAGCTCCGCTATCCCATTGTTGCAGTCAACGAAGCTGATACCAAGCACCTTTTCGACAACAGGTACGGCACCGGCCAGAGCACCTTGGACGGCATAACTCGTGCCACCAACCTACTGTGGGCGGGGCGGAAAGTCGTGGTGGCGGGCTACGGCTGGTGCGGCCGTGGAGTGGCCAGCCGCGCGCGCGGCATGGGCTCTCACGTCATCGTCACTGAGGTGGACCCGATACGGGCGCTGGAAGCCATGATGGAAGGGTTCGAGGTCATGCCCATGAGCAAGGCCGCCATCGTAGGAGACGTGTTCATCACAACCACCGGTGGCCTGGCGGCCATAGACGAGTTCCACTTGAAGGAGATGAAAGACGGGGCCATCCTGGCCAACAGCGGCCACTTCAACGTTGAGATCAACATCCCGGCCTTGGAGGCCATGTCAGCTTCACATCGCACCATGCGGCCGTATGTGGAGGAGTACGCCTTGAAAGACGGCCGCCACCTGTATCTCCTGGGAGAGGGCAGGCTCATCAACCTGGCCGCCGCCGAAGGTCATCCTTCCAGTGTCATGGACATGAGCTTCGCCGACCAGGCGCTCTCGGTGGAGTACCTTGCCAAACAAGGCAAGAATCTGAAGCCCGATGTATTCCCCGTCCCCAAGGAGATAGACCTGGAGGTGGGCAGGCTGAAACTCATCTCCATGGGAGTCCATATAGATACCCTAAGCCCGGAGCAGCGACGCTACCTCTCCACCTGGGAGAGCGGGACATAGCGCCCGGCGCGTGAAAGCCATAGGAGGAATCGTTCAATGGGATTGAGTTTTATGGAGTCGCCTTCCTACCTGTTCACGTCGGAGTCAGTTACGGAAGGCCATCCCGACAAGCTATGTGACCAGATATCCGATGCTGTCCTGGACGCAATCCTGACCAAGGACCCCATGGGGCGCGTGGCCTGTGAGACAATGGCCACCACGGGCCTGGTAGTGGTCATGGGGGAGATAACAACTGACTGCTACGTTGATATTCCCCAGACGGTGCGCGAGACAATCCGAAACATTGGCTATACCAACTCAAGCTACGGTATAGATGCGGACACCTGCGGCGTAATCGTATCTGTCAAAGAGCAGTCACGGGACATAAAAGAGGCGGTGGAGCACTCACTGGAAACCCGCGAAGGGCACATCTCCGACGCCGAGGTAGAGAGCCTGGGCGCGGGAGACCAGGGAATGATGGTTGGGTACGCCTGCGTGGAGACCCCGGAGCTGATGCCCCTACCCATATCCCTGGCCCACGCTCTGACCAAACGGTTGAGCCTGGTGCGCAAGGAGGGGACCCTTCCATACCTGCGGCCCGATGGCAAGTCGCAGGTAACGGTGGAGTACTCCCACGGCAAGCCAAAGCGGATTCACACCGTGGTAGTGAGCGCCCAGCATTCCCCAGACGTCACATTGAAACAGCTCCAGCAGGAGATCAGGAAGAACGTCATAGACCCAGTACTCCCCAAGAACCTGGTTGACTCTAAAACCCGCTATCTGGTCAATCCTTCTGGTAAATTTGAGAATGGCGGCCCCAATGCTGACACCGGCCTCACGGGACGCAAGATCCTGGTGGATACCTACGGCGGCAGCGCCCGCCACGGCGGCGGAGCTTTTTCCGGCAAAGACCCCACCAAGGTGGACCGCTCAGCAGCTTACGCAGCCCGCTATGTAGCCAAGAACATCGTTGCTGCCGGTCTCGCGGAAAGAGCTGAAATCCAGGTGTCCTATGCCATTGGCATGGCACACCCCATCTCCGTCAGCGTGGAGACATTCGAGACGGGCAAGGTCAAGGATGATGTCATCATCGCCCTGGTCAACAAACATTTCGATCTCAGGCCCGCTGCCATCATCAGGGACATGAACCTACGCCGCCCCATCTACAAGAACACCGCCTCATACGGCCATTTTGGTCGCGAGGAGCTGAATCTGCCGTGGGAGCGCACGGATAAGGCTGCCATTCTGCGCGCCGAAGCTGGCCTAAAGTAGGTAAGGGCAATGCTAGGGTTCTAATGTCATTCTGAGCCGAAGCCCTCGAGCGAAGCGAAGGGGCAGCGAAGAATCTTGCCTGTCACAGTAATTCGCGTTGTTGCAATAACCAAGTTGCGTAGACGACAGCATACAAGATTCTTCGTCGTCCGCCTCAGGCGGACGCCTCAGAATGACATGGATACAATGTGCCAAGTCTCTCCACTAAGGAGGAATTCGTGACCATCCGCTTTGGCACCGACGGATGGCGCGCCATCACAGGGTGGGACTTCACCGCTGAGAACGTGCGCGCCTGCGCCCGAGGTGTGTCAGAATACCTCCTCAAGACAGGCATGGCACAGCGCGGGCTGGTGGTAGGCTATGACACCCGCTTTGCCTCCGAGGATTTCGCGGCAGAAGTAGCCGCAGTAACCACTGGCAGCGGTGTGCCGACCCTGCTGTGCAGCCAGGCTGCGCCCACGCCTGTGATAAGCTACAACGTCGTTCACCACCACGCCGGTGGTGCCGCCATCATCACCGCCAGCCACAACCCGCCTCGGTGGAACGGGTTCAAGTACAAACCTGATTACGCAGGCAGCGCCTCGCCTGAGGTGGTAGAGGCACTGGAAGCGGAGATAGGCAAGACCCAAGGACAAGAGACCACCATGCTGGCACTGCCGGAGGCCAGAAAGCGGGGCCTCCTCCGCGACATAGAGCCGGAACCGCCCTACATGGAGCACATCAGCCGCCTGGTGGACTTGAATGCCATACGCAACAGCGGCCTGCGCATTGCAGTGGACGCCATGTATGGAGCCGGGGCCGGCTATCTGCCCCGCCTGTTGGAAGGAGGCTCCCTGCGCCTGGAGGAGCTTCACGCCCAGCGCAACCCGGCCTTCCCTGGGATGCAGCAGCCGGAGCCAGTGGCCCACAACCTTACGGAGTTGTGCCAGCGCGTAGTTTCCCAAGGCTACGATGCTGGCATTGCGCTGGATGGCGATGCCGACCGCGTGGGGCTGGTGGATGAGCAGGGGCGGTTCATCTCCACTCTCCAGACATTTGCACTGCTGGCCCTATACCTGCTGGATGTGCGGAAGGAGCGTGGACCCCTGGTGAAGTCCATCACCATGACCAG
>SHYF01000078.1 GCA_009692985.1 Dehalococcoidia bacterium | reverse complement strand
ATCCATGCCTCTACTTGGGCCATGATTTGCTTTGCGGGTGACTCTTTCTTGTACTCGTCTGCTACATTGGAGCGGAGAATGGACAACATGAAGTCAGCGGGAATCTCCATGAGCCGCTCCATGTCTGACATAGCATCTTGCAGGTGCCTGAGGGCTTCCACCGCTTTGTACAGCTCTATACCGGTGAGGTTGATGGTGCCATCCTTGGAAACCACTCGTATCCCAGTGTACTTCTGCCGTGCTACCCACTGGTCCTTGGCGTCATCGGAGTAGAGCCACTCTTCTGTCTTTCCCTTGGACCCCTTGTAGAGGGGAGGTTGGGCTATATACAGGTTGCCGCTTTCTACCAGTGGCCTCATATGCCGGTAGAAGAAGGTAAGCAGGAGAGTGCGGATGTGGGAACCGTCCACGTCCGCGTCGGTCATTATGATCACCTTGTGATAGCGCAGGGCGGCCAGGTCAAAGCCATCGGCTGTAGTGGTACCGTTGCCGGTGGCAGATTCATCGCTGCTGGCCTTAACCCTGGAGTGATACTTGGTGCCCAGGGCCGTGATCATGTTCCTGATTTCCTCGTGGCCGATCATCTGGTCCTCGCGGGCCTTCTCTACGTTGAGGATCTTGCCCTTCAGCGGTAGGATGGCCTGGAACTTGCGGTCCCTACCCATCTTTGCGGAGCCGCCTGCCGATTCGCCCTCCACCAGGAACAGCTCGCTGAGGGCGGGATCGCGCTCCTGGCAGTCGGCCAGCTTGCCCGGCAGGGAACCGCCGTCCATGGCAGTCTTGCGCAGAACGATGTCCCGTGCCTTGCGGGCTGCCTCTCGTGCCCTCTGGGATGTCAGGCACTTGTCAAGGATGCGCCTTGCCTCTTGAGGGTGTTCCTCCAGATAGTATTCCAGCCCCTCAGCCACGGAAGTCTCCACCTGGCCTTTGACCTCGGCGTTGCCCAGTTTGGCCTTGGTCTGGCCTTCGAATTCGGGGTCCCCAAGCTTGATGCTGACCACCGCCGCCATTCCTTCCCGCACGTCTTCGCCAGCCAGGTTGGGAGCGTCGTCTTTCAGGAAGCCCTTCTTTCTGGCGTAATCGTTGAAGGCGCGGGTAAGCGCACTGCGAAAGCCAGTGAGGTGGGTTCCGCCATCTGGGGTGTAGATACAGTTGGCGAAAGCGTAAACCAGTTCAGAGTAGCCGGTGTTCCACTGGATGGCCACCTCCACAATAGTGCCATCTACGTCCTTCTCTATGTGGATGGGGTGCGCGTTCACCACTTCACGGTTGTGATTGAGGTACTCCTCCACGAACATGACTATGCCTGTCTCGAAGTGGAAAGCCTCCTCCCATTTCTGGGCACCGCGGGCCTTGTGCCAGAGGCTTGTGAACTCGATACTCACGCCCTTGTTCAGGTAGGCCATCTCCCGGAAGCGAAGGGTAATCTCGTCGTAGTCGTACTCCAGAGTGCCGAAGATGGTGGTATCTGGCAGGAACGAGATGGTGGTGCCACGGCCCGGCTCTTCGCCCAAGTCCCGCATGCCAATGGCCAGCTTGCCTCGGGCGAACTCCGCCATATAGTGGTGCCCGTCCCGCCATACCTCTGCCACCAGTTTCTCCGACAGCGCGTTGACCACCGAACCCCCGACTCCGTGCAGGCCGCCGGACACCTTGTATGCGCCGCCACCGAATTTGGAGCCCGCATGGAGAGTGGTCAGGATGGTCTCCAGAGCCGGACGGTGGGTCATGGGATGCATGTCCACAGGTATGCCACGCCCGTTGTCCGTCACCCGAACCATGCCGGTCTCGTCCAGTAGTATGGTGATATGGTCGCACTCGCCGGCCATTGCCTCGTCCACGGCGTTGTCCACTATCTCGTAGATCAGGTGGTGCAGGCCACGCTGGTCACTGCTTCCTACGTACATTCCGGGGCGGCGGCGGACAGCCTCCAGCCCCTCCAGAATCTGAATATCCTTGGCGGTGTACTGATTGCTTGGCTGTTCGTCCGTTCGTATCATCTGCTGTTCCTTATCAGGTAGCTACGAGCAACGCCAATGAAAATCATTCCCCAGGCGGAGAGGGATGCTAGGCTACGCCGTTGTTATGCTGGGCAAAGAGGTGCGGGAAAGAGGACGCGTGCCGAAGAGAATTAGAAATAAGTCCAAACTTGTGCAAACCACGTGTCTCCCCGCAATCACCTTCACCCCAGATAGCATTTTAGCACAAAATCTAGACTTTGTCAAAAGTTTTTGGCAATCTTATTTATGATATACCTCTTCTTTGGCTCGCCACGCACAATGAAGCAGGACGCAGTGGCCAGCCACTAGCCATAGGTTAGTGGCCAGGGTAACATGGACTGTACTGAGCGTCATGGACAGGTGTATATCGTGGAGCAGGACCTGGTCAACCTCAAATGCCAGCCATGCCGGGAAGGCACGCCCCCCTTCACCGATGACGAGATTTCCGGCTACCTGCCGTTTATCTCATCGGAATGGCGTGTGGTGGATGGCAAAAGGCTAAGCCGGCAGTTTGGGCGGAGGAATTTTCTCCGGGCCATGCTGTTTGTCAATGCTTTGGCCTACCTGGCGGAGCAACAGAACCATCACCCGGACATGACTATCAACTACAACATTGTGATAGTGGAGCTCAGCACTCATTCCGTCGGCGGCCTGTCCAGGAACGACTTCATCATGGCGGCAAAGATTGACCAGCTAGCCTATCAGGCGAGCCAAGGCTAGCTTCTGGATGCAATTGCCTCTTTTATCCTGGCCACGGCTTTGTCCAGCGGCATGGAGCCTGGGTTCTCGCCGGAGCGCAGGCGCACTGATACGCTACTATTAGCAGCCTCCCTGTCGCCGACGATTAGCATGTAAGGTATCTTTTGGAGCTGTGCGTTCCGCACCTTGGCGTTCATGCGTTCGTTCGTGGCGTCCATGGATACGCGAACCCCTTCCGACTCCAGGCGTGCCGCCACCTGGCTAGCGTACTCTATGTGCCTGTCGGCAATGGGGATGACCACCGCCTGCACCGGCGCCAGCCATACAGGAAAAGCGCCGGCGTGGTGCTCTATGAGCACCCCCAAGAAACGCTCTATGGATCCCAGGACTGCCCGGTGCACAATCACAGGCCGCTGAAACGACCCATCCTCGGCAACGTACTCCAGGTCGAACCGCTCCGGCAGGTTGATATCCAGTTGTATAGTGCTGAGCTGCCACTCCCGGCCAATGGCGTCCTTGGCGAACATGTCGATTTTCGGGCCGTAGAAGGCGCCTTCGCCAGGCACCTCGGTAAAGCTGTAGCCGCTGGCCAGCAAGGCATCGCGTAGGGCGGCCTCTGCCCTGTCCCACATTTCGTCTGTGCCCAGGCGTTTCTCCGGACGCATGGATAGGGTGAATCGCGGCTCCCCCAAACCACAGGCGGAGAAGCTCTCCCTGGTCATGGCCAGGACGTCGGCGATTTCCTGGTTCACCTGCTCCATCCGGCAGAAGATATGGGCGTCGTCCTGGGAGAAGGAGCGCACGCGGGTTAGGCCGTGGGTGACGCCGGAGCGCTCGAATCGGTGCAGCCTGCCAAAGTCGGCGTACCGAATAGGCAGCTCGCGGTAAGAGTGGCGCTGATTCATGTACATCAGGCAATGGGCCGGGCAGTTCATTGGCTTGACACCGTACTCCCGCTCCTCGGCGTTGATGAGGTACATATTGTCAATGTAGTTGTCGTAGTGGCCGGAGCGCTTCCACAGGTCCGTCCCGAAAATCTGAGGCGTGATGACCTCCTGATAGCCGTACCGCTTGTAGAGGCTGCGCATGTACTCGACGAGCAGGTTATATACCAGCGCCCCCTTGGGCATGAAGAAGGGGCTGGCAGGGGCCAACGGATCAAAGAAGAACAGGCCCAGCTCGCGGCCCAGCACCCGGTGGTCTCGCCGCTGTGCCTCCTCCAGGCGGTGAAGGTGCTCATCCAGGGCATCCTGGGACTCAAAGGCGGTGCCATAGATGCGCTGGAGCATGGGACGCTTTTCGTCGCCACGCCAGTATGCCCCCGCCACGGACAGCAGCTTGAACGCCTTGATGTCGGCAGTGGACTCCACGTGGGGGCCTTCGCACAGGTCTTCGAAAATGCCGTGGCGGTACGTGGAGATAGGCTCGTCAGCAGGGATGCCGGCTATTAGCTCCAGCTTGAACGGCTGGGCGGCGAACTGCCCTTCGGCCTCGACCCGGGACAGTTCCTTGCGCTGGAAGGGAATGGACACCGCTATGTCCCGGCGCATCCTCTCCTCTATGGCTTGCAGGTCTTCGGGAGAGAAGGGGCGGGACACCAGGAAATCATAGTAGAAGCCGTCCTCAGTAGGAGGGCCTATGGCCAGCTTGGCCTCCGGGAAAAGCTCCACCACTGCACTGGCCATTACGTGGCTAACAGAGTGACGCAGGCGGTGGCGGTAAGCGGCCAGGTCTGATGGGTTGATGTGGGACGGCGAATCAGCAGGCATGTAATCACCTCCAGGTATAGCTAAAGGATAACAGCCCCGCTATGCCTGGCGGTGACACCGGGGGTGGTTAGCCCCCGGAGGTTCCTCCTGTGCCAGAACGAGATTCGCAACATTGCCACGGTAGTTTAGGGCTACAGGGATAGCGTGGTCAAGGAGGGTAGAAGGTTGGACCCTACCGGGTCGTCTACGATATTTACGACGACCGAGCGCTGGTGGTAGTTCTCAAAGCAACTCGTCGCAACGAACAAACCTATAGACGATAGCAGCCTTCTGCGGCCCGATTTGGTGCCAAGGCTGAGGCAACTGTTAGCCGAAGACTAGTGAGGGTGCCACTCGTTCATACCTACCATCTGCCCCACGGCATTTGCCTCTCCTGCCACACCTCTGGTATCCTAAATATGTCCTTGCAATGTGTGGCCCACATGGCTCCAAAGACGCAACCGTTTAGCTAAAGAGGGAAAATGGCTGACACATTTGTTCATTTCGAGCTCCCATCGGACGATCCAGAGAAGATGATGTCGTTCTATAAGGGCGTGTTTGGCTGGGGGTGAGTACATCATGGTGCAGACTACAGAGCCAGGAAAACCAGGCATAAACGGAGGCCTGTTCAAGCAGATGGGGCCAGACGATAAGCCCCGGAGCTATATCGGGGTCGCCTCTGTAGCGAGAACCCTTAACAAAGTCAAAGCCCGGGGTGACAAGGTGGTCCAGCCTAAAATGGCCATTCCAGGTATGGGATGGTTTGCGTTCATTGTGGACCCAGAAGGAAACCTCCAGGGCATTTTCCAGGACGACTCTAAGGCAAAATAAGCTCAACCACCAAGGTGAGTGCGCCATGCAATCAGTATACAAAGAAGCGCTCAAGCTAAGCCAGAAGGGCGAGCCTTTTACCATAGCCACGGTAGTTCATACCAAGGGGTCCTCTCCCCAAAAGCCTGGAGCCAAGCTGCTTATCAGGCAGGACGGGTCGGGGGTGGGCACCCTGGGTGGCGGCTGCGTGGAGGGCGACATCTGGTTCGCCGCCAAGGAGATCATGCGTGAGCACGGCGGTTCCGAGTACCGGGACTACTACCTGAACGAGGAAATCGCCGCACGGGACGGCCTGGTCTGCGGCGGGACAATGTACTTTCTCATAGACCCCGTCTGGGAACCGCAAAAGTTCGTGCCCCTAGCCGAAGACATTGTCCACGCCTACGAAGGGGCCGACCCTGTGGCCCTGGCCACCCTTATCAAGCCAGGACCGGCGGGCGGCGCCATCGGCGCCAAGCTTTTGATCCAGGGCAACGGTTCCCTGAGCGGGACACTGGGCAAGCCCGATCTAGACCAACTAGCGGTGGCCACGGCAAAGCGTCTGGCCGCCTACGGTCAGTGCGAGCACGTGCTGACCAGCGACGGCACGGAGCTTTTCGTTGAGGCGTACACCTCGCCTCCAACGGTGGTGCTCATGGGCGGAGGCCACATCGGCAAGGCGCTGGCACCCCTGGCCAAAATGCTCCAGTTCCGCCTGTTCGTCCTGGACGACCGTCCTGAGTTTGCCAACCAGGAGAGGTTCCCTGAAGCCGAGGCGGTAGCGGTCGCTGGCTATGCCGGTGGACTGGACACCTTCCCAATTACCAAGAACACAGCCATCATCATCGCCACCCGCGGCCACAATTTCGATGACGTGGCCCTAGAAATGGCGGCACGCAGTCCCGCGGGCTACGTTGGCCTGGTGGGTTCTCAGCGCAAGGTTATACTCATCTACCAGGAGTTGCTGAAACGGGGAGTACCCCTGGAGCGCATGAGAGAGATTCACTCACCCATAGGCCTGGACATCAAGGCCCGCACGCCGGAGGAGATTGCAATCAGCATCATGGCGGAGCTGGTGCAGTTCCGTTTGGGAGGCACAGGCCAGTCCATGAAGCTGCCAGAAAAGCAGCTTATGCGAGTCTACAACAAGGTGCAGAAAACGCAGGCCAAGGCGGCTGTCGTAGCCAAATAGTACCTGCTTGCCGAAGAAGGCGTTAGCAAGGTGATCGTGTTCATGGTCGCTCCTTGTGCGGGGCCTAGTGCCCGCCCTGGCAACCATCCCCCTAACCCCCTTCCTGAAAGGAATGGGGGAAAGATAATGTCTGGGGGGCACCCCCAGTTCCCCCGCCAAGGGGGCGTCGCCTCCCTGGACTCCCCTGGGGAACGGGCCCAATGTAACGCTAATTTCTGCTAGGAAGTAGTAGGGGCTGACACGCCTGACCAGGCATGGAGGTTTGGAGAACGATATGGAACAAAAGTCAAACAAAAAGACTTGGGCTATCTTGGGGGCTGCGACGGCAGGCATCGCGCTGCTCGCGTGGTGGTTGTTTAGAAAGCAAGGAAAGCAGCCTCCTACACCCAAGCGTTAGTCGCTGCCAGCCACCTTACTCCTCACACCGGTGTCATCAGTTGACCGGCCCACCACATAGCCCACCATCCTTTTCAGCCATCCTTCTTGCCGCTGGTGAGTCCACCCGCATGGGCCGGCAGAAGGCCCTGCTCCCATGGCGCGGCACCTCTCTTATCCAGTACCAGATACAGGCGCTGCTCGATGCGGGCGTCTCGGATGTTGTTGTGGTGGTAGGCTATCGCGCCGAGACGTTGCGCCCCCTTGTGGAACGCTTCTCTGATGCCAAGACAGCTCTCAACCTCCGCTACCGTACCGGCAGGAGCAGCTCTATTCGGGCGGGCCTGCGCAATATAGACCAGCGGGCACAGGACATCATGGTGCTTGGAGTGGACCAGCCCCGGTCTGCAGAGACGGTCCGGAGGGTGATGGAATTGCACCGGCGGCTGGGCTCGGTAATCACATATCCCGCCTACCGTGGCAAGGGTGGACATCCCATCATCTTCTCCAGAGCATTACTGCCAGAACTGATGCGGATAAAGGAGTCGCGGCAAGGGCTACGAGAGGTTGTGGAGCGCCACCGGGCGGAGGTCGTGCGGTTGGAAGTGGAGGATACGGAGGTGGTGCTGGACCTGAACCGGCCCGATGAGTACCAGCAGGCGGTGGAGGA
>SHYF01000077.1 GCA_009692985.1 Dehalococcoidia bacterium | reverse complement strand
CGAATCCAGACCTCTCCCCCGATACAGGCATGTCCATTCAGGCCGATGCCGCCGGCATGGAATACGGGGGGCTAATAGAGGCCATACTGGACCTGTTGCTGGAGGAGATACGCCTTGGCAGGTATTATGTTGCGTCCCATGCGAGCTGACGACGTGGAAGAGATAGCGCGCATTTCCAAAGCCACGGGGTTCTTTTATCCAGAAGAGGTGGAGATGGCTAGGGAGTTGGCATTGGAAGCGGCGGCAGCAGGTGACGCCTCGGGCTACCACGTCCATGTGGCCACCCAGGACCAGAAGGCTGCGGGGTATGTCTGCTTTGGCCCTACTCCTCTAACCAGGGGCACGTGGGACATCTACTGGATAGCTGTAGACCCGCAGCAGCAGCGACAAGGTATTGGGAACAGGCTTATGAGTCTGGCCGAGGAGGAGATACGCTCCCGTGCTGGCCGGCTGGTCCTGGTTGAGACATCTTCCAGGGAGCTGTACGAGCCTACGCGCGAGTTCTATAAGCGCCTGGGGTATCAAGAAGTAAGCTACATACCAGACTTCTACGATGTTGGAGACAGTCGGGTCACTTTTGCCAAGAACTTGTCCGAGGGAGGTGTCCACACAATAAGATCCTGGACTGCGCAACTGTGAATCCTAACTTTCGTAGCATTCGTAATTATTTATCATAATCAGATCGGCAGTATCAAGAAAGCAAGAGAGGGAGATGAAATGACAACCATTACGGCGGAAACCAAGGAGCCTCCTAGCAAACGTCCCCCTGCTGCCACCTTTCGGGAGAGGATCTGGGAGGTGTTGAAGCCTACCCAGGAGCAGTGGGACGATTGGAAATGGCACTTCCGAAACCGGTTCAATACGGTGGACAAGCTGGCGCGAGTGATGCCTCTCACGGACATCCAACGCAAACAGTTGCAACTGGTCAGCAGCAAGTATCCTTTCTCCATCACACCGTACTATCTTTCCCTGGTGCGAAAGGATGACCCGGCCGACCCGATTCTTGCTCAATCGCTTCCATCATTCGATGAGCTTCTTTACGCCGAAATAACGCAAGAAGACCCACTCCATGAGAAGGACGATTCTCCGGTGGTGGGGCTGGTGCACCGGTACCCGGACCGTGCGCTCTTTGTAATTACAGACATCTGCCCTCTGCTGTGCCGCCACTGCACCAGGAAGAGGGAGTGGGATGGAGGCTGGTGGATTAGGCAGAAGCCGCAACTGGAAGCGGGCATCGCGTATCTGAGGAAGACGACGGCAATCAGGGATGTAATAATCTCCGGCGGCGACCCATTGACTGTGGATAACGATGGGTTGGAGTGGATACTGCAGCAACTTCGCTCCATACCCCACCTGGAAATGATCCGCTTTGGCACGCGATTCCCTGTGGTCCTGCCGCAGCGGATAGACGAAGGGTTCACCCGTATCTGCGACAAGTACGGGCCTATATGGCTCAACACCCATTTCAACCACCCAAACGAGGTTACACCTGAAGCTGGCCGGGCAGTTCGAGAGCTTCTGAGGGCGGGCGTGCCGGTCAATAACCAGTCCGTGTTGCTGAGGGGGATCAACGATACGGTGGAGATTCAGCTCAAGCTAAGTCACGAGCTACTGAAGAACCGGGTACGACCGTACTACCTGTTCCACGCCGATGAGGTGCGCGGCACGGAGCACCTCAGGACGCCCGTGGAGACAGGGATCAAGATAATCGAGGGAATGCGTGGCCACACCTCTGGGCTAGGGGTGCCGACATTTGTGGTGGACGTTCCAGGCGGCGGGGGCAAGATTCCTCTGCAACCCAACTACGTGCTTTCATGGACAGAGGATGAGATGATGCTCCGCAACTATGAGGGGCGCATATTCCACTACCGGAACCCGCGACCGGCGCCAGCGAAATCTAATCAGCTTCCGGTGGTGGTGGCTGCATAGCCTGGTAGGATATTGGGGCTGCATTCACAACGTAGGGGCGAGGTTACCTCGCTCCTACGTTTGATTTCTGCGCTCTCCTACCGCCGGGCAGCAGCCCGGGGCTGTCGCACCGTCTTTCGAACCACCTACGCTAGTTTTATCTTGCCATCAAGCTTGCCGATTGAGCGGAGAAACTCCATTGTGATATCGGAGCGGAGCTCATTGCGGCTATGGACAGGCGTCACGAACTTTCCTTTGATGATTATCTGCTTGGGCTCAACACTCACCAGCACCCGTGGCTTGTCCTTGGCCTCTCTCAGAAAATCAGGAAAGCCATCGCCAAATGAGGCCATAGCGGCAGTTACATACTCCCCATCGAGCCTCACCAGGACTTCATGCAGGATGTCCTTGGCCAGTTCCACATTGCTGTCTACTGTAATAGGAAAGCGCACTTCGTCAAAGATGTAGTCAGACCTGATGAGTTTGTGGTGTACAGTGAAGTCCTTGGTGTAGTTGAGCACGTGCACGTCCAGCACTATCAGGTTAGGCACATGAAGGATGCGACCGGTGTACTCCTCCCCCAGCCTTTCGTCTCGCCAACCTCCTTCAAAACAAAGTGAAAGATGCCTATGTGCATCACGTCTCCCTTGACCACGCCAATACGCACCCTGTCTCCCACATGAAACACGCTGGTGTGATGGATGACGAAGTAGGCAAAATAGCAGGCTATGAACTTCTGGAGCGCCAGGGCCATGCCGATAGCTATTACGGAGACAAAGATCGCCAGTTCTCTGTACACGGCAATCAGCGGGAACCCGGAGACCAGAACGGCTACAGAGGCAATGGTAACAACCCATTTTCTGATGGTGTGCCTGGTGAGCGAGATGACAGCAGGCGCATTCACGGTTGAAGTTTGAGTGTCAGATGTTTGTTGCATAGTTATAGCAGGGATAGTATGCCAGGCGACTCAGATGGTCAAGGGCGTGCTAGGTTTGTGGTTGCGCCCTGGACTTGACGCACTGGTCACACTGGCACAGCTGCCGCAGCAGTGCAAATGGGTATATGCCGGTGGAATGGGCGTCGCTCCAGAGGAACTGCAAGGCATAGCGGCCCACTGCAATCCAGTCCAGTGCCTCCACGTCCTTGCGGACGTCCACCAGGGCTATGGTCCGCTTTCCAGTCATCTCATTGACGCAGTGGGCGCAACAACACTGGTATCGCAGGTAGCGGTGATTATAGTAGCCCTGGTGGGCATCATCCCATAGCATGTGGATGCCGTCTGGCCGGAGCTGCACATCTTTAGGGACTGGCTGGCTCATGGGTGTTAATCCCGAGAGAGGTTCAAACAGGCTGAGGTTTCAACTGACGGCGCAGCGACTCTATAGCTACCGTGCTGGCGCCCCGGCGCCGCAGCTCGCCAAACATGGCGTTAAGGTCTGCGAGGAAGGAGACGTCTCCAACTATCATCTCCGAGCATAGCTCTATCAACTCAGGATCGCACGTGGATGATACGGCCCAGCCCATCATGGTGGACTTGATGCATAGGAAAGGCTGGTCTATGTGGTGATGGAGCATAAGCTATTCCATGTTTGGGACTGGGGGCTGCTCCCATGGTACACAACAGTGTGACGATAAACCCCTTCGACCATCCCCCTTGCCCCCCTTTCCGGACCAGGAAGGGGGATGAAAACAAATCTGGGGGACACCCCCAGACCCCCGTCAAAGGCGCTGTGCCCCTCTGGCCTCCCCTTATTCCGCAGCCTGTTTGTAACTTGTGACAGAGCGGCAAGGTAAAGGAGACTAGGCAGGAGCCTTCAACTGGTTGACTTTGGCCCTGGTGGCGTCCTTGTCCTTGAACCACTCGTAGTTGATGGGAATCCAGTTTTTCCATTGCGCCGGAACGTCGTCTTCGGCGAAGATGGCAGTGACAGGACAAACGGGCTCGCAGGCTGCGCAGTCAATGCACTCTTCGGGACTGATGTAGAGCATCCGCTCCGTTTCGTCATCCATCCCATAGATGCAGTCCACGGGACATACGTCCACGCAAGCAGAATCCTTCAAATCCACGCACGGCTCCGCGATGATGTAGGTCATGCTAGGGAACCCTCCACTGAATAGTATATGCTCAACCAATTATCTAAGTCACCAACATCTTATTATAGAGAGTTGGCTGGCGAGTGGCAATGGAGTCTAGGAGCGTTTTTTGTCGCTTAGCTTGGCGATGGCATGGGCCAGCCTGGCCATGACCCGCACCCTGCCCACGACGGCCACGGTGTCGAACAAAGGCGGAGCCGCGGTGCGGCCAGTAATTGCCAGGCGTATGGCTCCAAAAAGCTCACCCGGCTTCAGATGCAAGCGCTCTGCCAGGGGACGTAACGCTGCCTCCAGCGTTGGGGCATCAAAAAGGGCCAGGGGTTGCAAGGCAGCAAGGGTTGCCTGAAGTGCCGTCCGGGTGACTTCTGGGGATAGCCCTTTGGGCGTAACTCCCTCGTCGTATTCTGGTAGCTCCACCACGAAGAATGAGCACAGGTCCCATACCTCCTGGGGGTTCAGAGTCTTGAGGCGCTCCTGCACCAGGGGCACTACCGTGCTCAGGTAACCGGGCGAGCGCGGGACCTGCGCTGATCCCTGGTGGTTCTGGATGTAAGAGTCCAGCGCTGCTGCCAGCTTGTCCGCCAGCATGTCCTGGGGCAACTGGCGCAGGTAGACGCCATTCATCCACTCCAGCTTGGTGTGGTCGAAGATGGCTGGGGACTTGCCCACGCGTTCCAGGGAAAAGTGTCGCACCAGGTCCTCGCGGGAGATAATCTCCGTTTTATCATCCAGGGACCATCCAAGTAGGGTGAGGAAGTTGAACATGGCATTTGGCAGGAATCCGCCGTCTCTGTACTCCAGCGTGGATGTCGCTCCATGCCGTTTGGATAGCTTGGAGCGGTCCGGCCCCAGAATCATTGGCATGTGGCCGAACAGTGGCGGGTCCCAGGCCAGTGCCTGGTACAGCAGAAGGTGACGCGGAGTGCTGGGCAGCCACTCCTCGGCGCGAAGCACGTGGCTTATTTGCATGGCGTGGTCGTCCATGACGCTGGCCAAGTGGTAGGTGGGAAAACCGTCGGACTTCATCAGCACGAAATCGTCCAGGGTAGCGGGGTCGAAGGCCACGTCGCCTCGGATGATGTCGTGGACAGTAATTGGATCCCCCTCTTCGGGTGTCTTGAACCGTACCACTTTTGGCTTTCCTTTCCTGGCCCCATGGTCCGCATCTGTGAGCGTGCGGCAGCGGCGGTCGTAGCGGGGTGGCTCTTTGCGGCGTTGCTGCTCTTTGCGCATCTGCTCCAGCTCCTCCTGGGTGCAGTAGCAGTAGTAGGCATGTCCCTTTCGCACCAACTGGTCGGCCTGCTCCTTGTATATGCCCGTTGCCTTGCGCTCCGACTGTATATAAGACCCATAAGGCCCGCCCACGCGCGGCCCTTCGTCCCAGTCCAGTCCCAGCCACTCCAGGGAGTCGTAAATAGCCTCCAGTGCGCCCTCAACGATTCGCTGCTGGTCGGTATCTTCGATTCGCAGGATGAACTCGCCCCCGGTGTGACGGGCGTACAGCCAGTTGAAGAGCGCCGTGCGAATGTTGCCCACGTGGGGCTCTCCCGTGGGGCTGGGGGCGTAGCGAACGCGAACGATTGTTGTCATGGTTCCTTCTGGCATGGATTTATTTCAAGACCCTCACCCCCTGTGTCTCCATCTCCCGCCTCTGGCTGGAGAGGGGGAGGGAATTTAGGAATTGGGGGCACATCCCCCAAACCTCTTACCAGAGGGGTAACCCCTCTGGACTCCCCCCAGGCATGGACTCTTGAAATAACCCAGCATGGATTCTACCACCTGCCGGTGCGGATGGCGCCGCATGGGAGCTCAGCAAGCTATCGTGTATAATATCTGGCTATTGAAGCAAATGTCTTGGGATGATGCAAACGGTTTCAGGAAAGGAATGGGGGCATATTATGATAAAACGGCGGGACATCGGCATAATGGTGGCTCTTTGGGTCATGACGTTGGGATTGTACGGCCTTGTCTGGCTATACAACACTTCCAGCGAACTGAGCCAGTACAACAAGAAATCAGACAACCCATTGGCATGGCCCCTGCTGGCTTTGATCCCGCCGCTGAACGTTTTTGTCATATGGTGGCATGTGCAGGCGGTTGTTCGGGTTTCCGCTGCTGGAGGCAGAAAGGGCGTCAACGAGAACAGGCTGTTTCTGCTATGGTTCCCCTGGTTACCGGTGGTGCCCACCGTGGGAGCAATACTTTCTCAGATGGAGTTGAACAAGCGCGCCTCCGCGCCACTGCTGTGGCCCGACGTTTAGTACAGCGTTGTTGGGCGGACACGTCGATCGAGAACCAGTCGTCGATTTCTCAAGGAGCGCAAGCCATGGCAGCTAAACCGCAGACCATCGACGAGTACCTTGCACCCTTAAGCAACGAGAACCGAGCTGCTCTTGAGAAGCTTCGAAAGGCTATCAAGTCCGCTGCGCCCAAGAGCGAAGAGTGCATCAGCTACCAGGTCCCGGCCTTTCGTCTTGGCGTAAGGCTGCTTGTGGCCTTTGGCGCGTGGGCGAACCACTGCGCCTTTTACCCAGGTACTTTCCTCGTGGAAGCCCACAAAGACGAACTCAAGGCCTACGATACCAGTAAGGGCACCATCCGCTTTCAAGCAGACAGACCCTTGCCCGCCACACTGGTGCGGAAACTGGTAAGGACTCGGATCGCGGAGTACGCCGTCCAACAACCGGGGGCAGGGCGCGGCGCTTAGCGCCGCCCGCTGAACCAGAGCGATAAACAGACGCGCAATGGGGGTCAAGGGCTGGGGTCCATGGTGGCCAGCGCCGCTTCAAGATCGGGTGGCAGCGCAGATGTAAACTCCACGTGCGTCGCCGCTGGTGGGAGGTCGAACCCAAGTCGGCAGGCGTGCAAGAACTGGCGTTTCAGGAATGGGACGCGTCCCCCATACTTGGCGTCGCCGGCTATGGGATGTCCCAGGGCCGCCATATGGACTCTAATCTGGTGCGTTCGCCCGGTATGAGGCCGCACCTCCAGCAGGGCGAATCCCTTGAACAGCCTCGCAGTGGAGTAGTGAGTGGAGGCTTGACGCCCTTCCGCAACTATGCCCATGCGCTGGCGGTCCCTGGGATGGCGTGCAATGGGAGCCTCTATTACGCCTTCCTGGGGTTTTGGGTGACCCTTTACGAGGGCCATGTACACCTTGGTAACGGTCCGATTCCTCATCTGTCGCGATAGGCTTTCGTATGCCAGATGTGTCCTGGCTACAACCATCAGTCCGGATGTGTCCGCATCCAGCCGGTGGACAAGGCCGGGGCGCATCGGGTCTCCCACCTCTTTCAGCTCTGGATAGTGCAAAAGCAGCGCATTCACCAGGGTGCCTTGCGAGTGCCCCGGCCCAGGGTGCACAGTGAGTCCGGCGGGCTTGTCCACCACCACCACCTGGTCGTCCTGGTAGACGATTTTTAGTGGCAGGGCCTCCGGGACAAGCTCCTGGGATGGGGCCTCTGGTAGATTTAGCTGGACTTGGTCCCCCAGAGCAAGCCTGGTGGATGGTTTGGCGGGCTGGCCGTTGACCAGCACGTGACCCAATCGGATGAGCCGTT
>SHYF01000076.1 GCA_009692985.1 Dehalococcoidia bacterium | reverse complement strand
ATAGCGGCCAGCCGTTCCCGGTTGAGCAAAAGCCTGTCCAGCAGCGCCTCGGTGAGACCAGCCTGCTGGCCCGCCTTGTAGTCACGCCGGTTGGCCAGGAGTATCTCGCCCTGGGACTCCTCCATAGCACGGGCAACGTTCAACAACGCCTGGTTCTTGACGGCGGTGGAGAGCCGTGCCAGCTTGCGGGCGGCGACCCTGGCCCGCTGGCCAATGGCGATAAGGTTTGGGGAGATACTTGTTTCCATTGTCATGCTTTCAAAGCAGCCTGAGGCCGCTCCCTCAATGTTTAATATTGTCGCCTGGACAGTGATTGATCCGATTGCAGCGCCAGGATGCCCGACTCCCGGTTCCCAGGCAACACCCCGCATCGGTAAAAGTATTGGAGAGCGCGTTTGTCAATAGCCTATGACCAAGACCTCATCGAGAGGAAGTCGCAAACGACTGCTAACATAGAGCGTCTCGAAAAATGTTGAGACAGTCTCAAAATCACTGCTTTTCTTATAAGAATTCCTCACCGCTAGGGCTGCGTACCTAACATCAGACATCATGCATGCTTCAAAAAGATCCTTGAGAAACTGGTAATTCAGTACCCCCCGTCCTGCTTCGACCTCTACAACAACACCCTCCTCTTCATTGTATGCATCAGTTTGAAATGCCTTCTCTATTCTCCCGCCCCGGCCAAACAAGACAGGAATATCTATTCTGTATTCCTTTGTTCTGCCTTGTTCAACCTTGAAGCCAATCTCCTGCAACCCTTCTGACAGCAGATGGAGAACTTAATTGCTGTTTAAGTCATGGCTACGGCTATCAATGCTAGTGGCCGCCTGTTCGAATACCAAGACGATCTTACTAGCAATCAGAGGGGGGCGTTTTGATTTTGGGTAGAATATCCAGTTTATCATTGCAAAACACCCATGCTCCTACCAGTGTAATGAAAAACTCCTTCGACCATCCCCCTGCCCCCCCTTCCTGGCCAGGAAGAGGGGGTGAAAAGAAATCTGGGGGACACCCCCAGTCCTCTGCCAAAGGGGCCCTGCCCCTCTGGACTCCTCTTTTTCAGCAGCTTGACAATAGAGGACGTTGGTGTTCATTGCCGTCCTACCAACTATAGCACCGCCAGGTTGTTGCGGTGCACCACCTCGTCGCCGTACTGGTGGCCCAAAGCTTCCTGGATGCGGTCGGAGCGCAGGCCCTTAATGGCGGCAACATCTTTGGCCGAGTAGTTGGCCACGCCACAGGCAATCTTCTGCCCCTGGCGGTCTACGATGAGCACTACATCCTGGCGGTCGAAGTCACCGCGCGCCTCCACCACGCCTGCTGGCAACAAGCTCCTGTGCTGGGAGCGTAGAGCCACCGCTGCGCCATCGTCAACCTGGATTTCGCCCCGCGCGGACAGGCCGCTGAGGAGCCACCGCCTGCGGCTCTCCATCTTGCTAGCGCCCGGGGGAAAGAAGGTGCCCCGCTCCTTCCCTGCGGCCACATCCACCAGCACGTCGGGGTCACGTCCACCGGCCACAACCACCGCCACACCCCAACTGGTGGCCAGGCGCGCCGCCTCCAGCTTGGCGGCAATCCCACCGCGGCTCCACGAGTGGCGCTCCTCCTCCTTAGCCAGGTCGCGGATTGCCTGGTCTATCCGGTCCACTCTAGGAATCAACTGCGCCTCGGGGTGTAAGGATGGATCGGCGGTGTACAGGCCGGCGGTATCGCCGAGCATGACCAGTAGGTCAGCGTCCACCAGGTTGGCAACCAGGGCTGAAAGGGTATCGTTGTCGCCAAACACCTCGTCGCCCAGCTCCTCGGACGTCACGACGTCATTCTCGTTGATGATTGGTATCACTCCCGTTTCCAGCAAACCCAGGAGCACGTCTCTGACGTTCAGGTAGCCCCGGCGGTCCGAGATGTCGGCACGGGTAAGAAGGGCCTGGGCTACCAGCACTTGGTGGCGACCAAACAGCTCCTCATAGGTGTGCATCAGGCGACTCTGGCCCACGGCGGCCAGCATCTGGCGGAATGGGACATCGGGCCGGCCTTTAGGCTGGCCCAGGGCCTGGCGTCCAGCGGCCACGGCCCCCGATGTGACCAGCAGCACCTCGCGGCCTTCCTGGCGCAGGCGAGCCATCTGGTCAGCCAGGCGGGTCATCACCGCCAAGTCCAGACCACCTGTGCCGCCGGCCAGGACACCGGTGCCGGCTTTGACCACGATGCGGTGGTAGGCAGGCTGGCCCGTTGAAGATGCGTTGGATTTTTTCGAGGTCAAGGCACAAGTCCGCTACGAAATTAGATGCTGATTATATCATCTAGACATATTGTTAGGCCGGCGCCACTTACCTAGAGCGGCTATTCCTTGGGGAACCAGCAATCTGCAAAGCCTTCTGGGCCTTTTCCAAGTCGTCAACTCCAATCACCAGGCGCGTGTTAGTCGCCAAATACACCAGATCGATATTCACCCCTGCGTCGGCTATTCGACGGAAGATCCGAGCGGCCTCTCCCGGCCTGTCCTCCACTTCCATCACCAGCACGTCACGCTCACCACGCACCCTAATCCCTGCCTCTTTTAGGGCACGCCGGGTCGCTCTGGCATCCCCTGCAAGTATGTGGATCAACCCTTTGCCGCGCACTGGGAACCCGCACATCCCATAGATGTTCACACCTGTTTTCCCCAACGCTTCCGCGAAAGCAACCAGAGTGCCGGGACGGTTATCCAGGTATACAGTGAGGTCCTTAGGCATCTTTTCCTCCTGGCCATTGCGATTTGCAACTGTCCGGATGCTCCAATTATAATGGGTGGTCATCAATTTGCGCTATTCCACCTCCCCAAGTTGACAGGCCTAACTCTCATCCGTACCATGATGGTCTTATGCCCGACTTCCCAGCCAAACACGTTTTCCCCCAGACCGCGGCCGTAACCCCCAGCGGACATCTTGCGCTGGGCGGATGCGACGTGGCGGACCTTGCAGCGGAGTACGGCACACCGCTTTACATATTCGACGAGCAGACCCTTCGGGAGCGGTGCCAGGCGTTCCTGCGCGAGTTCCAGGGGCGCTATCCCAATACCAGCGTGATATACGCCTCCAAGGCATTCACCAACCTGGCGCTGACCAGGCTTCTGGTGGAGGAGGGCCTGGGGATGGACGTGTCATCAGGCGGCGAGATGGCGGCGGCCAAGGCCGGCGGAATGTTGCCCGTAAAGGTCTACTTCCACGGCAACAACAAGAGCCGCAAAGAGCTGGGGGAAGGGGTCGCGTGGGGAGTAGGGCGCTTTGTGATAGACAACTTCCACGAGCTGGGCCTGCTAAACCAGGTTGCCCAGGAAGTTGGGCGTACTCAGGACATAATGCTCCGGGTGTCCCCCAACGTAGACCCGCATACCCACGCCTACATATCCACAGGGACACTCGACAGCAAGTTCGGCTTTCCCATCGGCACGGGGCAGGCACGGGAAGCGATACGCCAAGCGCTCTCCTGCTCCTACCTGCGCCTGGTCGGGCTCCACTGCCACATAGGGTCGCAGGTGTTCGAGACTCAACCCTACCAGGCGGCCATCCGCGCGACCTTGGAGTTCGCCGCCAAGATGCGAGAGGAGGGCCTAGAGCTAAGGGAGTTCAGCCCTGGCGGAGGTTTTGGCATACCTTACACCAGGAACGAACACCCACCATCTACGGCCCAGTACGCCGATGCCATCACCTCTTCCTTCAACCAGGGTTGCCAGGAGCTTGGATTCGGCGCTCCTATGCTGGTCATAGAGCCGGGGCGCTCCATAGTTGGCCCCGCAGGCGTCGCCGTCTACACCGTAGGCGCACGGAAGGCAATCCCAGGCATTCGCACCTACGTGAGCGTGGACGGAGGCATGGGAGACAACATCCGCCCTGCGCTGTATCAGGCCAGCTACGAGGCGGTGGTTGCCAACCGGATGGACCAACCATCGGCGGAGCGTGTGACAATCGCTGGCAAGTTCTGCGAGTCCGGCGACATCCTTGTGCGCGACGTGGACCTCCCCGCCACGGAGCCGGGGGACCTGGTGGCCCTGCCCGCCACGGGTGCCTACTGCGTGCCCATGTCCAGCAACTACAATATGGCTCCCAGGCCCGCCATCGTCATGGTGCAAAACGGAGTCGCCAGGCTCATCCGCAGGCGCGAGACTTACCATGACCTAATGGCGGAGGATGTGGCGTAACATGAGGCCGCAACACGGATAGAAGGAGTCGTCCGCATGGGAAGCCAGTCCAACTAATGCCCTTATTGCGCCAAAAAGTTCCCAGGGGTGAGCACCTTGGAGTTTCACATTGAAGGCGTTCATCCGGGACGCGAACAGGCCGAACAACAAAAGGTGAACAGCCTCCATCGTCGTGCAGCAGAGCAGATTCGCTCAGGTATCCCCGCAAGCCAGATCCAAGCCGACCTTGTAGCAACGGGCCTTCCCCATGACACCGCCCAATTGATCGTTACCGAGACCGTACGGGTTCTAAACGAGAAGAAAGAGCAGGCGCATAAATATATTCTTTGGGGCTCGGTCTTGTCCTTCGGAGCGGCGATCGTCATTGCAGGCTACTACATTCGACGTGGTACAGGCGTCCCCTTCGCAATCCTCCTTCCTGGCGGATACCTGCTAGGCCAAAAAGGATTTCCCGGACTCTATGCGGCGGTTGGATGGAAAGGTTCAATGAAAACTATCCTCCTACTCGGCGGACTCGATGTGGTGACCTTGAGTGCGCTTGTTGTCATAGCATTGAATCATATTAGCTAGAGCGATTAAGTTGAAGTTCTCTCTCCTTATGTACAACATCATCCATCGCACCAGGGAGCGAATTCACCGGAGCGTCCTCATGGACCGCCGCCGGGAGCCTGCGGTAGAGCGTCTTTCCCGGCGCCTGTGGCCCTGGCACGAGGCATGGTTGGTCCGGTGCGTCGTTCTGGCAGCGGCCCTGGACTTCCTGAGCACATACGCCCTTCTAGGAAGCTTCCACAGGCCATACCTCTTCGAGCGCAGCCCTCTAGGGCACTGGGCGCTCCATATGGGCGGCTTCAAGGCACTGCTCATAACGGAATTCCTGGCTGTGGCCATCCTGTGTCTGCTGGCGGTGGCAGCCAGGATTGCCTACTCACGGTTCGGCTATCACGGCTACGCCCGGGCCGCCTACGTGGCGACCTTGCTGCCCTACGCAGTGGCGGCCTCCCTTGCGACAGTCAACAATCTTGCCCTAACCGTTGTACGGCTATAGTAATCATGGCTGCCTGGAAAATCCACGGACAGGAACATCTGACCCAGACCCTTGACAGAGGAATCCGCCAGGGCCAGCTTGCCCATGCATACCTGCTGGTAGGCCCGCCACATATTGGCAAGGATACCCTTGCCCTCCAACTGGCCCAGGCGGTCAACTGCGTGGGCGAAGACCCTCCCTGCGGCCAGTGCCTCCAGTGCCGGCGGATTGAACGAGGCATTCACCCGGACATTCAGAGAATAGTGCCCACCCCGGATGAGAAAACGGGCCGGATGCACACCGAGATCCGCATAGACCAGGTCCGCGCCATTGAGCGCGCCATCGCCCTGCAACCCTACGAGGGCAGATACCGCGTGTTCATTTTCGAGGGAGCGGAGAGGCTAAGCCCGGATGCGGCCAACGCCCTGCTGAAAACACTGGAGGAGCCACCAGCTCACGTGCTGCTTCTGCTCACCGCCGCCGAGGAAGAGGCGCTGCTTCCTACCATCCGCTCCCGGTGCCAGAGGTTGGAGCTGCGACCCCTGCCGGAGGACAGGCTAGTGACCATGCTTGCCGAAGAGCATGGCGTATCCCCAGAGGATGCCCGGCTACTGGCCCGCATATCCGGCGGCAACGTGGGATGGGCAGTGAGCGCCGTTGCCAACCCCAGGCTGCTGGATGAGCGCCAGCGAAGATTGGAGACACTGCTGTCAGTGGTGGACGGGGGCATGGAACGGAGGTTCCAGTACGCGCAAGAGCTGGCTCAGCAATTTGGCCGGGACCGCAACACGGTAAGGGAGGAGATGGGCTTTTGGCTGCTCTGGTGGCGGGACCTCCTGGTGCTTATGCAGCAAGCGCCGGAGCTGGTGGTCAACGTGGACTGGCGGCAGACGTTGGAAGATAGGGCACGCCGTTTCCACGCAGGAGAGGTTGCTAGAGTGGTACGTGAACTGGTGGCAACTCTGGAGCGTCTGGAGCAGAACGCCATCTCTCGCATGGCATTGGACGTGCTGATGCTGACACTACCCGCTCCCAAACCGGTCCCGGCCCGCCAGGAGATGGCGTAGCAGGGTGTTGAACAAACCTGTTCGACCATCCCACTAGCCCCCTTTCCTTCGCTACGCTCAAGGACAGGCTCTGGCCAGGAAGGGGGTGAAAGATATATCTGGGGGATACCCACAGCCCACCATCACTCCACCCAGGGCATGAACTGCAACCACTCCTCCTGCAGAGGACGGCGATAGAACAGGTAGTAGGGATTGGGGCGGGGTGCGCGTGGCTGCCTCTTCAGATTCATGCCAGCCTCTTTAGGAGTCCGGCTCGCCTTGCGATGGTTACATGGAATACATGCCGCAACCACGTTCTCCCAAGAATGGACTCCACCACCAAACCTGGGTATAACATGGTCAAGGGTCAACGCATGACTCACCTTGCCGCAATACTGACAGGTGTTACCATCACGAGCGAATATCTCGCGGCGGGATAGCCTGCGTCCAAGGACGGGCCGGCGCACCATGTATACCAGCCGGATAACCGATGGGGCCACCAGGATCACACTAGGCGTCCGCAACTCGCCCCGGCCGTTGACCAGCAGCTCGGCCTTGCCCCGGTCAACCAGCACCATCGCCCGCCGGACGTTGCACACGTTCAGCGGTTGATAGTTCTGGTTCAAGACCAGAACAGGCGCGTTGACCAGTCCATTCACCATATGCTAGAAAGCCCTTCCTTTACAGGGTGATGAAGCTCCTTCGGCCATCCCCCTCGCCCCCCTTCCTAGCCAGGAAGGGGGTAAGAGAGATATCTGGGGGATACCCCCAGACCCCCACCAAAGGGGCTGTGCCCCTCTGCACTCTCCTTTTTCAGCAGCCAGCTAAGGCTGCGGAGGCTGGTTGATCCGCTGCTCAATGTCCTCCAAGTCCTCCAAGGCAAGCCTGAAGTCCCCTGGGACAAACCCCATGGCGTTGGCCGGTATTGCTTTTGTGATGTCAATAAACACAGGGACCAGAGTGGACTTTACCAGAGCGTTCTGGATGGAGCCACGAAATCCGGTCATCTCAACAATCGTCCCCACGGCTCCCTCCGTGGGAAGGTTGCTTCCGAATCGAGCCGTGACCAGGATGACCGCCCCTGCCAGGGCCAGGCCAAAGACCAGGCCCACCACGATCGCCCCCAGGGAGTCAACCCATCCCAAGAAGACCAGTTTCAACCTCTTTTTGGTGACGCCTGTGGCCACCTGAGCGGCCACAAAGACACCCACAACGATAACTACGTAGGCCAGCACCATGACTACAGCGTCGCCCGCGCCCTGATCGGCGATCCAGGAAGCGATATCATCGCTGAAACGGCCCGCAATGAATATCCCTACGACGACGCTAATTGGCTGGAAGATGGCCCCCAGAAGGCCCATCTTCCAGCCAATTAG
>SHYF01000075.1 GCA_009692985.1 Dehalococcoidia bacterium | reverse complement strand
CATGTCCCTTTGAGGCGGTGCGTTGCCTGCGGCACTCAGCGCCCCAAAATGGAACTGGTGCACATTGTGCGAACGCCCCAAGGCCTGGTCACAGTAGACCTGGGGCGCAGAGCAGCGGGCCGTGGCGCCTACCTTTGCCAATCTTCCGCCTGTTGGGAACAAGGCCTGAAGAAGAGCCGTCTGGAACATGCCCTGAAGGTACAAATTTCTGCCCAGGATAGGCAGCGCCTCCAGGAATTCGCGAGCAACCTAATCCAACCTTTGTCCCCTGGAGCATAGCCTATGGCAAGAGAACCTTCATCGCCTACAACGCAGATGCGCTCTGGCCGAGAGCCTGGGGAGACACGGCAGCGTGCCGGTGTTTCATCCAAAGAGGTAAGGCTTCCACAAGTAGTCAGCGTTGCGCACTTGGCCGAGCTCATCCGCGCCAATCCTATAGACATAATGAAACAGCTTATGCGGGCAGGCATCATGGCCAATATAAACCAGGCCATTGATTACGATACCGCCGCAGCTGTGGTTCCGGCGTTTGGCTTCCATGCCGTGCCAGAACAGCAAATTGCTAAGGGCCTTCGAGCCCAGGAGCAGGAGCAAGAGGACCCCCTTCTTCTGCTACCCAGACCGCCCATCGTAACCATTCTGGGCCATGTGGACCACGGCAAGACCACCCTGCTGGATGCAATTCGCAATACCAGGGTTGCTGCGAAGGAAGCCGGCGGCATAACACAGCACATTGGCGCCTACCAGGTGAAATATCGTGACCACCCTATAACATTTCTGGATACGCCAGGTCATGAGGCATTTACAGCCATGAGGGCCAGGGGAGCGGATATCACCGACATTGCTGTGCTGGTTGTAGCTGCCGACGATGGCATCATGCCACAGACATTGGAGGCAATTAGCCACGCCAAAGCAGCCGGCGTGCCAATAGTCGTGGCCATAAACAAAATAGACATGCCCAATGCGGACCCGGAGCGCGTCAAGCGCCAGCTTGCTGAGAACAACCTGCTAGTTGAGGAGTGGGGAGGCGAGGTGGTGGCTGTACCGGTGTCTGCCAAGGTGGGCACAGGTATAGAGGACCTTTTGGAGAACATCCTGGTGGTGGCCGAGGTGGCAGAGCTAAAAGCGAACCCGGATAGGCCGGCCAGGGGCGTGGTAGTGGAAGCCAGGTTGGACAAGAGCCGTGGTTCTGTCGCCACGCTGCTAGTGAAGAGCGGGACCCTCAAGGCAGGCGACTACATTGTTGCAGGGAACATTCGGGGCAAGGTGAAGGCCCTGGTCAACGATGCTGGTCAGCGTATCAAACGAGCAACTCCATCCATGCCAACTGAGGTTCTGGGGTTAAGCCAGTTGCCCCAGGCTGGGGACACCTTTATGGTGGTTGCCAGCGAGCAAGAGGGGCGCGCCCTGGTGGAGGAACGCGAGCGGCAGAAGGCTGGGCGTCACATCAGCCTGGAGGAGATGTTCAGCCGCATCCGTGCCGGGGAATCCGAGGAGTTGAACCTGATAATCAAGGCAGACCTTCAGGGTAGCGTTGAAGCATTGCGGGACTCCCTGAACAAGTTGAGCACCGATAAGGCCCAAGTCCGTATCATCCATGCCGCCAGCGGGTCCATCACCGAGGCTGACGTATTCCTGGGCGTGGCATCCCAGGCCATCATCCTGGGCTTCAACACCACCCTGGAAGCTGGTGCAAGGCACGTAGCGGACGCAGAAGGCGTGGAGATCCGTCTCTACAACGTCATCTATACACTTCTGGAAGATGTGACGAGCACTCTGGAAGGCCTGATCAAGCCGGTGCTGAGGGATGTTGTGGAGGGACATGCTACAGTACGAGCTGTCTTCGCTCTTAGCAGCCGTATCACGGTTGCAGGGGCCTTCGTTACCGACGGACGAGTGCAAAGAAGCGCCTGGGCCAGAGTCTTGCGCGGCGGCCAGGTCATCCACGATGGCACCATCTCCAGCCTGAAACGGTTCAAAGACGACGTTAGGGAAGTTGCCGTTGGGCTGGAGTGCGGCATTGGCCTGACAGCGTTCAACGACATCCAGGAAGGCGATGTCATTGAGCTTCATCGGCAGGAGAGGGAGAGCTAGTTCCTTCTGGCCAACAATGCCTGGAGCTTTGGCGTGGCGAGGCTTTGTTGACAACAAGATGGGCAGTGCCCCGCTCATTCCCTTCGACTTCGCTCAGGGTGAACGGTCATGTATCCAACCACCCGACTTAAGGGCATAAACTAAATAACCTAGCAGGCAGTTAGACAGGAATTTCACCCCCATCATGGGGGAAGGGATTTGTCCTTTTCCCCTAGACGTGGGAGAGTTAGAGTGGGGGTGAAGCCAGAGCCAGCACCTTCTAGCAAAACCACACTTACTTCCTGGCCAGAGGTCTGATTCCATGAGCAGGCGCGCGGAACGGGTCAGCGAGCTCCTTCGAAAGGAGCTGAGCATGGTTCTTGCCACCGAGGTTCACGATCCCAGGCTTTCTGCCCTGGTCAGCATTACGCGGGTGGGCGTTTCTGATGACCTTCGCCACGCGAACGTCTACGTCAGCATCATGGGTGCCAGTGAAGAGAAGCGGTCTGGAATGAAGGTTCTGAAAGATGCGGCCGGTTTCATGCACCGGGCTTTGAAACCACGCTTGGACATCCGATATGTCCCCGAGCTGTCCTTTCATCTGGATGAGTCTATCGAAGCTGGCAATAGGACGCTCCGAATAATGGACAGTCTCGATTCTTCAAACGAGCCATCTCAATGACTGTCGCTACCGACGGTTTCTTCAACATAGACAAGCCACCGGGCATGACATCCATGGAGGCGGTTAGGCAGGTCAAACGTCTGTGCTCCCAGCGCCACGTGGGCCACGGTGGTACCTTGGACCCAGAGGCCACAGGGGTGCTTCCAGTTTGCATGGGTCAAGCCACCAGGCTCATGCAGTTTGTGGTAGACGGCGAAAAAGAGTATGTTGCCACCGTCCACCTCGGTATCGCCACCGATACGTACGATGCCACCGGGCAGGTTACGGCGGAGTGCGACTTTTCCCATGTGACGCTGGAGTCTCTCTCTGACGTCCTGAACTCTCTTCGGGGGACTATTCAACAGACCCCGCCCATGTACAGCGCTTTGAAGCAGCAGGGCCGCCGGCTGCACGAGCTGGCGCGGGCAGGCATAGAGGTAGAGCGGGCACCCAGGACGGTCGAGGTGTCACAGCTAGATCTAGTAGAGTGGGATTCTCCCAGGGTGACCCTTTCCATCCGGTGCAGCCGTGGCGTATACATACGTTCCCTGGCGCACGACCTGGGCCAACTCCTGGGCTGCGGAGCACACCTGGCGCAACTGCGGCGGCTGAGGACAGGCCCGTTCCATGTGGATCAGACGGTTACATTGGAACGTCTCAAAGAGGCCGTCCAGGACGGTGCCTGGGCCTCCCTGCTGTACCCGCCAGACTACGCAGTGCTGAATCGGGGTGCTGTGGTGCTAAGGGTGGCGGATGAGCGTCAGGTGCTTAGCGGGCAGTCGGTGGCTCTTAGCCCGCGCACCCATTACGCGGAGCATTTGGAGATGCGTAGGGCCTATAGCACCGATGGGCGCTTTGTGGCGCTGGTGCGGTTCAATCGTACCCTGAGGACGTGGCAACCGTTCAAGGTGTTCCACCTGGCAACACCTTCCCCATACAGGCCGGCGGAAGAGAGCAACTTGCCGCAAGCCGATCAGAGTCCCAGTAGCTTTGGTGACGAGCAATTACCCAACTAGTGCAAGAATAGGCGCTACAAGGTATTGACAACAGTGCTAGCTACGGGTTATCGTCATTCTGAATCTAGAGAGGGAGGCCAATGAAATGGCAGAGGGATATTGCTTCAAGTGTCGGACCAAGCGGAATATTTCGCGACCGCAGCATATTACGCTGAAGAATGGCCGACCGGCCACTCAGGGCGTGTGCCCGGTGTGCGGGACCAAGGTCTTCCGCATCGGCAAGGGCTAGTGCCGGGATAGGTCCCGGCATAATAGAAGCGGGCTGGCAACAGCCAGTGGCTAAGGCGGGGGGAACCCAAGTTTCTGCAGCAGCTTTCTTGGGTTTGTCTCTAATAATGCGGTGAGTTGTTCTGTATCCAGCCCAGCCCCCAGGCCGATGTGTCGCGCCAACTCTTCGGTGAGCAGGTCATCAGGGCCGTGTGCATCCGAGTTTAGGAGTAAGGCTGCGCCTGCTCGGATCCCTTGGCGGGCCACGTGTCCGTTGCAGAGGCTGTGGCCCCTGCGAGCTGATATTTCTAAGAACACGCCTCGTCGGGCTGCTGTTCTGGCTTGCTCTGCGCTCAGAAGGCCAGGATGAGCTAGGACCTCTACGTTGGGCGAGCTCAGGGCATAGGTGTTTGTCCCTGGCTCCACCGGCTCCACAATTGTTTCCCCATGCACCACCACTAGTTTAGCGCCCAGAGCTTTGGCGCGCTCCGCCGCCTCCGGTATGAGTTCCGCTGGCACATGGGTGATCTCCACCCCCGGTATGGCGATAATGTGCCACTTCTCCATTGCCCGGGCGCACTCTTCCACCAGCACAGGTATTACCCGCTCCTGCGTCGCAAGGCCCACATGGTCTGTGATCGCGATGGCCGCGTAGCCATTATGGTAGGCGTATCGTATGAGCTCCATGGGTGAAAGGACACCGTCGCTTAGGAAGGTGTGAGTGTGGAAGTCGTAGATGGGCACGGGTACTCCTTGCAAAGACTAGGAGTGGGAGATTATCACGCCGCCCAGGGAGACGCAAGCTGGCGAGTGAACCAACGAGTCAAACCGCCCCTAAATCTCCTTGGTGAGCGTTGCCAGGAACTCGGCGTTGCCGCGGGTTTTGGCCAGGCGTTCCAGCACCTTTTCCGTAGCCTCGGTGTTCTGCCCGCCATCGCCAAGCATTCCTAACATGCGTCGCAGCAGTGTCACCTGTTTGAGAGTTGTCGGCTCCAGAAGCAGCTCCTCCCTGCGGGTGCCGCTGCGTTGTATATCAATGGCGGGGAAAATTCTGCGCTCGGACAGCCGGCGGTCCAGGTGTAGCTCCCAGTTGCCTGTGCCCTTGAACTCTTCGTATATCACCTCATCCATCCGGCTGCCAGTGTCCACCAGACAGGTGGCTAGGATGGTGAGGCTACCACCGCCCTCCGTGTTGCGGGCGGCGCCGAAGAACTTCTTGGGCGGGTAAAGGGCCACCGGGTCTATGCCACCGGACAACGTCCGTCCACTGGACGGGACGGCCAGGTTGTAGGCCCGGGTCATACGTGTGATGCCGTCCAGCAGGATGGCCACGTCTTTGCCCATCTCCACCAACCGCTTGGCGCGCTCCAGGGCAAGTTCTGCCACACGGCAATGGTCCTCCACCGGCTCGTCGAAGGTGGAGCTGAACACCTCGCCCGCAACAGATCGCTTCACGTCTGTCACCTCTTCCGGGCGCTCTCCTATTAGGGCAACTATAAGGTGTATGTCTTCGTAGTTGGAGACCATTCCATTGGCAATCTCTTTGAGGAGCGTGGTCTTGCCCGCCTTGGGCGGCGAGACAATGAGGCCACGCTGCCCCCGGCCCACAGGCGCTACCAGGTCTATGAGCCTGCTAGATAGGTTGGTTGGCACCGTCTCCAGGCGGATTTGCACGTTGGGGAATATGGGTGTTAAGTTTTCAAAATGAGGACGATTGCGGGCTGTGTCTGGGTCCGTGCCATTGACCGCTTCCACACGAATAAGGCCGTAGTACCGTTCCGCCTCTTTGGGGGGCCGCACCTGGCCGGTTACCATGTCCCCTGTGCGCAGGCCAAACCGGCGGATCTGTGACTGGGAAACGTACACATCTCGTTGGCCCGGCCACAGTAGACCGTTTTGCCTGAGAAAGCCGTAGCCGTCGCTCATTAGCTCCAGGATGCCGCTGGCCAGAAGGACGCCTTTCTGCTCGGCCTGGCTTTGTAGGAGTCTCTGAACAAGTTCGTCCCTGGATAGCGCGGACAGGGATGAACTGTCCTCCGCGCCTATTTGCAGGGCCAGGTCAACAAGCTCCTCCCTGGTCTTGTCTTCTAACTCACCTATAGATGTTGGTTGCTGTGTAGTCAAATCTCTCTCCACCTTTTCTCATGGGAATTGCGCCAGGCTATGCTGGCTATAGTTGGGGACAGGAAATGCTCATGAGTCCCCAGGGGAACAACTGGTAGTGGCCCAAAGTAAATACAAACCCCTCTTTACTGGGCCAGTACCTAGACCCTCGCTGCGTTCTTCCAGTCCTCAGCAAACCGCGCAACTCCAACGTCTGTCAACGGATGGTGCGCCATCTGAGTCAAGACTTTGAATGGCACCGTGGCGATGTGCGCCCCGGCTTTTGCCGCGGCCACGCAATGCAGAGGGTGCCTGATGCTTGCCACCAGCACTTTGGTAGTGATGTTGTACCGCTTGAAGATCTCTACAATGTCCGCCACCACTTGCATACCGTCGTGTCCTTCATCGTCCAGGCGACCAACAAATGGGCTTACGAAAGCGGAGCCTGCCCTGGCTCCCAAGATAGCTTGATTCACGGAAAAGCAGAGGGTCTGATTGATCTTGATGCCTTCCCGGGAAAGGGTAGCTATAGCCTCGAACCCTGTCATTGTGCTTGGAATCTTTGCAACTACGTTTGGAGCCCACGAGGCTATTTCCCTGGCTTCCAGCACCATGCCTTCATAGTCAGTGCTGATAACCTCTGCTGATATGGGGCCACTGACCATTTGCGCGATTTCCTGCACCTGTTGCTGGTAGACGCGCAATTGGCCGATGCCTTCTTTGGCTGCAAGGCTGGGGTTGGTGGTCACCCCGCTGATGACCCCAATGCGAACGGCTTGGCGAATTTCGTCCAGATTAGCAGTGTCGAGGAAGAGTTCCATACGAAGCACACCTATTGTAGCACAGAGTCAATCTTGAGTCCACTATCTTTTACCCAAAGGCAAGGGATGCTGTCCACCCTCTCGAATCACCTGCTGGGCAACGCCCATGAACTGCCAGAAAAGGGGGTGGGGCCTTTCGGGACGCGAGCGAAACTCTGGGTGGAACTGAACGCCTACCATAAAGGGGTGGTCTACAAGTTCAGTGATTTCTACCAGAGAGCCTTCGGGCCAGATACCGCTGGCCCGAAGCCCAGCCTCCTCTAGCATACCACGGTAGGTATTGTTCATCTCATAGCGATGGCGGTGTCGTTCCCAAACTATAGGTTCGCCATAGGCCTTGGCGGCTTGGCTTCCATCTATCAGATGGCATGGATAAAGCCCCAGGCGCATGGTCCCGCCCTTGTCCCTCACCTTTTGCTGTTCCGGGATAAGGTCAATGACTGGGTAAGGTGTCTCAGGGTCGAACTCAGTGGAGTTGGCGCCCTTCATGTGAAGAACATTGCGTGCGTACTCCACCACCATCACTTGCATGCCCAGGCAAAGCCCCAGGTACGGCACCCTGTTCTCCCTGGCATAGCGCACTGTAGAAATCATGCCCTCTATGCCTCGTGGTCCAAATCCCCCGGGCACTACGATGCCATGAACAGAGTTCAGAAACGCCGCCGGGCTGCTGCGCTCCACATCCTCTGAGTGTACCCAGGAGATGTCCACATCCATTCCGTATTGAATGGCGGCGTGGTAAAGTGCTTCCTTGACCGAAATGTAGGAGTCATGGAGCTCGGTGTACTTGCCAACTATGGCAATGGACACCTTCTCCATGGGACGGCTCATGCGTTCCACCAGCGCTCGCCAGCCAGCCAGATCGCGGCTCCTGGGCTGGAGGCCAAGTGAGTCCAGCAACGTATCTCCCAGGCCGGCCTCTTCCAG
>SHYF01000074.1 GCA_009692985.1 Dehalococcoidia bacterium | reverse complement strand
ACCCCACACTGGCCACTTTGTCCCGGAGGAGCAGCCAGATGCTGTGGTGAGCGCGGTCTGGGAGTTTGTGGGGGCCACGGCTCGGTCTGCGTAGCGGCTGTTCCGGCAAATACGACCTCTTCTGGCTGGAGTGTCTCGCTCATGGTGAGCTTATCGAACCACATGAGCGAACTTTCATCTTCTGCTCACGCCCTTCGACAAACCCTTCGCTTCGCTCGAGGGCTTCGGCTCAGGGTGAGCGGAGGATGTTGTTGCCCATCTTAAATAGGCGACCCTTCGCCCATCTCCATCATGCCGCGGATGGCCCATATCTGCCCCAGGTGCCCCCACCCGTGAGCCAGTGTAATCGCCAGGACATCGGCTATTTTCGTGCCAGGCCTGTAGTTGCCAGTTATGGCGCGCTCCAAGTCAGCAGTAGTAGCTGATGCCAAAAACTCGTCGGTGGACTGCCAGGCGTGGTTCATGTAGGTAAGAAACTCATTGATGTCAGGGAATCTAACGGCTACAGCCTCCTGGGGAGTCATCCCAGTCCCCTGCCGCGCTCTGTCCAGGCCAAACTTCTCGTGCCAGCCCTCCTCCAGCCAGACGGTGGGCCGAGGGTTTTGGAATGTCCAGCGCACCAGGTTGTCCTCTGAACGCGTGTAATGCCACAGGCAAAAGGCTATGTGGTTTGAGCCGTCGGCAGGGGGCCAGTGTAGCTGCTCCTGAGTAAGGCTCTGGGCTGACCTGATAAGGTTATCGTGGAGCCGCGTCAGATGCGGGCGTATATAGTCGGCGATGGCCATATGCAAGTCCTTCAGATGGGAGACCCTTCGCCCTTTCCCATCATGCCGCGCACAGTCCAGATTTGCCCCAGGTGGCCACTGCCGTGGGCGAGTAGGCTTCCCAGGGCATCGCCAATGGGCGTGCCCGCCCTATAGTTGCCGGTTATGGCGCGCTCCAGGTCAGCGGAAGTGGCAGTCCTGATAAACTCGTCGGTGGACTGCCACGCGTGGCCCATGTAGGTAAGGAACTCTTCCATCGCGGGGATTCGAATGGCGGCAGCCTCCTGAGCGCTCAGGCCCGAACCCTGGCGGACTCGGTCCATGCCAAACTTCTCGTGCCAACCTTCCTCCAGCCAAACTGTTGGCCTCCGGTTCTGGAATGTCCAGCGCACCATGTTGTCTTCGGTGCGAGTGTAGTGCCACATGCAGAAGGCAATGTGGTTCGAGCCTTCTGCGGGGGACCAGTGTAGCTGCTCCTGGGTAAGGCCCTGGGCCGACCTGCTCAGGTTGTCGTGAAGCCGCTGAAAGAGCGGACGCAAATAGTCGTTGATCTCCATGCGCAGGGCCTCCTCTAACTTATGGGTCTAACGATTATACACGCACCCGTTGCCCCCGTCAGTCCGCAGGAATATCCACCCAACGCCCGCTGAGTCGCGACTGAGCGACGGCGTCCATGACCTGCTGGCAACGGAGGCCGTCGTAGAAGTTGGGCGAAGGAGATGCTCCGTGGGCAATGCCTTGGACGAACTGGCGCACCAGCAGTCGGAAGGCCATCAAACGGTCGTCCCGCGGGTCGTCAAAGGGGCAGAACCGTTGCGGCATGGGCAGCTCCTGGACTCCGTGACCTTCGCTAAACCGAGCGCCCAGGACCACGCTGTCCGAGGGCGGGTTAGGGCCGCGATGGGGAGTTTGCAGAGTGCCCTGGGAGCCGAAGACCTGGATCATGCCGCCGGAGCCAAAAGGAGCGGCACTGCTGGCAGACATGGATCCCCAGCCGCCATTTTTCAAAGTGAACATGAAGCCGAAGGAGTCGTCGGTGTAGGCGCGGAGCTTAGCACCGCTTTCCTGGTCCACCCGCTCGGAGTCAAGACCAAACGTGCCACCGCACACGCGGGTGACGTCCTCGAACCAGTCGAGCAGGCAGTCTATGTAATGCGACCCCAGGGCCTTGAGGAACCCACCGCCCTGAGAAGCCTGGCTGCCCAGGTCATGGGGCGAGGTCCAGATGGCATCCTGGTGGGGCCCATGAAAAGGTTGATGTGCACGCTCCGTATGTCTCTCACATAGCCTTGTTGGAGCAACTCTTTCACGTAGGCCCGGGCTGGAGCAAAACGAAACTCGTGGGCCACCATAGCGGTCAGGCCGGTCTGCTCGGCCTTCTGCCACATAGCTCGCGCCTCGGCCTGGTTCATGGCGAATGCCTTCTCGCATAGGACGTGCTTGCCGGCGTTCAGGGCCGCTAGGGCGATCTCATGGTGAGAAGCTGGTGGAGTGGCGATGCTGACCGCATCCAGGCCCGGATGCTGGCGCATCTGGCGGTAGTCGGTGTAGACGCCGGGGATTCCATGTTCCTGGGCAGATCGCTCTGCGCCCTCTCTACGGCGGGTGCATACGGCTACCACCTCCAGGCTCTCCGACTGAAAGCCGGGGATCTGCACCCTGGAGCCGAAACCGACGCCGATTACACCTATGCGCACTTGACCTCACCCCCTTAATCCTCCTCTCCTGCAGGAGAGTGGGAAAAGAAAACAGGAGCAAAGGAGACACCCCCTTTAGCCCCTGCCAGGAACGGCTTGCCCTCAAGTAGTGGTGGTCATGGGGCTGCTGTGGGAAGTGCTTTCTCGTTAGTGGTGTCCGCATAATACCATGCCAGGATGTGCCCGTCCTTGAGCGAGTAGAGGTCAGCGCCTACAGGCAGGGGTTCCCACTTCTTCTCCGGCTCGCTCCAAACGTAGGTGAGCCAGAACTTGGGGTTCTTGTTCTCAACGCCCAGGATGGAGTCTACAAAGTGCGACCTGTATAGCGCGTAGTAGGTGGACCTCAAACCGCCCTGGGTCACTTTCTCCGTCAGCTCATAGGCATCTGTCCCCTTGGCAACCTCGACGTTACGGAACCAGCGTGCGTCCTGTTCGCTGGACTGAATGAGCATGCTAATTTTTATGGTCGTTGGTACAGCGGCCTTTTCCTTGGTCCCACACGCTACGAGCGCCAGCAGCAGTCCGACGACAGCCAGCAAGCCAAGAGCTTGAACAACGCTGCGTGTGCTTGTGCGCATTATCAACCTTTTCCATTCCTGATCTTCTCGGCCCCTTTGATCAATAGCGGAGCAAAGGCGGCGAAGAACAGGGCGTTGCTGGATAGATGGGCCGCTGTGAAGAAGAGGGCCCCCGGGTTGAACAGGGCTGTCACTATCCAGCGGGCGTAGTCGCTAGACCCGGACAGCATGGCCCAGGAGACGCCTGTATAGACGTTGGCGGCCACATCGTAGACCATGGTGGCCACCACAGCCACCACGGCGAACAGCAGGCTACCCCTGCTCGGCAACAATCGAACGCTCTCTGGCGCGACCATCCTGCGAATGAAGGCGCCAGCGCCGGCATAGGCCGTCTCGGCAGCTATGACGGTGGCCAGAAGCGGCAGGGTCGTCGGGCCGTAAGGGTTGAAGTTGCCATAGACCAGCCAGGCCAGCACAGCCACGGCCGCGCCGCGCCGGAAGCCCAGGGTGTAGCCTGCCAGGAATACCATCAGGTCGAACAGCTTGACGTTGGGGAAACTGGACAGGGCGTAATTGGTAGCCAGGATGGCGGCCACGAAGGCCAGGATGGCGGCTGCATCGACCAGCGCCCTTGGCCACCTTCTGGCCAAGGGGCCAGGGACGGCCCGTGCCTGAATGAAACCATCGGTGTGTTCTGCCATGATAACCTCCCTTTCCATTGACATATCCTGACCCGTTGCTTTCAACCCGTTTGGATTTGTTGACAATAAGATGGGGTGCCCCCCCGCTCGTGGTGAGCCTGTCGAACCATACGAGCGAGGTTTGATCACCGCTCATTCCCTTCGACAAGCTCAGGGTGAGCGGGTGATGCCAGCACACCCAACTCCCCTTCTTATCAAGGTAACAAAAATCCCCGCTCTACTCGACGCGGGGACTTGCTAGTGTGACAGCGACGATGCCTTTAGCCCAACCGTGGGAAAGCAACCATCGCGGAGCGGACTCTGTATGGCGCAGAGTAGAGCACTTTCTTCCCGAGCAGGTCTCCTGACTTGCGGATCATCGCCTGGCCAGCGCCTTCCCATCCGCCTTAGGCGGACAGTGGCATTGTGCTGGCAGGCTCCCCGTTCACAGTGGCGCAACCGTGGCGGAATCACACCGCCTTCTCTTTTGAGCCGTTGCTGGCGCCCGGGTAGATATATGCGGTTGTTAAGTTCCTAAGGAGCACCACCACTGTACGCAAGCACTGGCCTGGTGTCAATGGGTTGTGCCGCGGCTAGAAATGCTTGTACCTGTTCACGATGGGCATCCGGCGGTCGCGGCCAAAGTTGCGCGGCGTTATTTTGACCCCTGGTGGAGACTGCCGCCGCTTGTACTCGTTGCTGTCCACCCACTGTATCACCTGCTTCACCTGCGCTGGGTCGAACCCCATGTCCACCATCTCATCAAAGGTGCGGTCGTCCTCCACGTATGCTTTGAGAATGGGGTCCATGAGGCGGTAAGGTATGCGCTCCTCCTCTGTCATCTGGTTGGCGCGCAGCTCCGGACTGGGTGGCTTATTCAGCACCTCTTCTGGAATCACGTTGCGGGGAGTGCCGTGGGCGTTGCGCCACTCCGCCAGGCGGTAGACCAGTGTCTTGGGCACGTCCTTCAGCACGGCGAATCCGCCAGCCATATCGCCGTACAAGGTCGAATATCCCACCGATAGCTCGCTCTTGTTGCCTGTGGAGAGAACGAGCCATCCCAGCTTGTTGGAGAGGGCCATCAGGATGTTGCCACGGATACGAGCCTGGATGTTCTCCTCAGCAACGCCAGGCTGCGTGCCTCGAAAGCTTGGCTCCAGCACATCCAGGTATGCCTGGTGGGCGGGTTCGATTGGAATGGTGCGAAGCTCAATGCCCAGGCTATCCGCCACCTGCCGGGCGTGGAGGATGCTCCCCTCGGAGGAATAGCGAGAGGGCATAGCCACACCCACCACGTTCTCCTTGCCCAAGGCGTCCACAGCCACGGTGACAGTGAACGAGGAGTCAATACCGCCCGAGAGGCCCAGGAGCACCTTCTGGAACCCGCTCTTGCGGATGTAGTCCCGGGTGCCCATTACCAGGGCAGAATAGACCTCAGCCAGGGGCTCCAATGTCTGCCACTCCTGCTTTGGAAGGGCAGGCCGTGTACCGCCGTCCTGGTAGTCCGAAACATGAATTTTTACAGGAGTGCCTATCTGTTGCAGCGTTTCCTGGTTCTCCTTGCGGGGCCTGGGATCGTGCAGGCGGGCGCTGAAAACAGGCTCAACGTCCAGGTCGGCCACCACCAGTGCCTCCTGAAACTGTGGGCCGCGCATCACCAGCTCACCCCGGTGGTCGAAGACCATGCTGCCCCCATCGAAGACAAGCTCGTCCTGCCCGCCCACCATATTGGCGTAGGAGACAAAAAGCTGATTGTCCTGGGCGCGGGCCGCCACCATGCGTTCTCGGAAACTGCCTTTGCCAGAGTAGTAGGGCGAGCCGTTGATGTTGACTATCAACTCAGCACCGGCGTCCCGCTGCACTGCCGTTGGCCCCATGGCGTACCAGATGTCCTCGCAGATGTTGACGCCCACACCAACGCCGTTGATGACATAGACGGGGCAACGGCGGCCTGCCCGGAAGTACCTGTCCTCGTCGAAAACGCCGTAGGTGGGCAGGTACATCTTGTGGTATATGTCCACCAGCTTGCCGTCGTAGGCCACCGCGGCGGCGTTGTACAGGTCGCCATCGGCGTGGGGGAAGCCAACCACAACGGCGATGCCCTTGCTGGCGGCCACCACCTGGTCCAGATAGCGACGGTTATCGCGAATGAACTGGGGCTTGAAAAGCAGGTCTTCGGGCGGATAGCCGCAGATAGCAAGCTCCGGGAAGGCCGCCAGGTCGGCGCCCAGGGAGCGTGCGTCATCAATGTACTGGAGGATTTTGGCAGTGTTGCCCTCCAGGTCGCCCACCGTGGGGTTCATCTGGACCATGGCCAGCCGGAAGGTACGCATACGGGTGAAGTATACCACGGGCGTTATTCGGGCTGGGCGTGGGCAAGCGGAGGGTCTAGCTTATTGCAGTGGATTGAAATAACAAGTTGGTTATTTCAAAAACGGGGCCACGTTTGAAAAAACGCTTCAAATATGGAGATGTCCAGACGACGGATCCCTACCTCGGCAGCGCCCCGGGCAGGCTGCGGGGTAGCTTGGTGGAACCCATGAGGTACTTGTCCAAATGGTGAGCGGCCTCGCGCCCTTCGGCGATGGCCCACACCACCAGCGACTGACCACGGCGCATGTCTCCGGCGGCAAATATGCCAGGGACGCTGGTCATCATATCCGCGCCAGCCTTGGCGTTGCCACGGGGGTCCAGCTCCACGCCCAGGCCCTTGAGCAGGTAGTTCTCCGGGTGAGTGAAGCCAAGGGCCAGCAGCACCAGGTCCGCCTCCACCTCAAACTCGGTGCCAGGTAGCTCTTTCATGGCGAAGCGGCCAGTGGCGTCGCGCTGCCACTCAACCCTCACGCCATGCAGTTTCTGCACACGGCCGTTGCGCCCAGAAAAACGCTTGGTTGAGATAGCGTAGTCCCGAAGCCCCCCTTCCTCGTGGGCGGCAGATAGCCTGAGCACCAGAGGCCAGTATGGCCACGGGTTGTCTGACAGGCGAGTGTTCGGCGGCTCGGGCAATATCTCGAACTGGTGAACCACCTCCGCGCCCTGGCGGTGGGCGGTGCCCAGGCAGTCGGCCCCGGTATCTCCGCCGCCCAGGATGACCACACGTTTGCCCTCGGCGGAGATGCGGCCCCTGGACGATATCTTTTCTCCCGCTAATATCTTGTTTTGCTGGGTAAGGTATTCCATGGCGAAGTGGACGCCTTTGAGCTCGCGGCCTGGCATTGGAAGGTCACGGGCCTCGGTGGAACCCCCGGTCAGGCACACGGCATCGAAGGTGGCCCGGAGCTCGCCGGCGGGCATGTCCACGCCCACGTTGACGCCGGTCTTGAATGAGATGCCCTCCTGGGACATGATGTCCACGCGGCGCTGGACGACGTGCTTGTCTAGCTTGAAGTCCGGGATGCCAAGGGTTAGCAGACCGCCTATATAGTTGTCCCGCTCAAAGACGGTGACTGTGTGCCCAGCGCGGTTGAGCTGCTGCGCCGCCGCCAACCCTGCCGGCCCGGAGCCTACCACCGCCACCGTCTTGCCCGTTCTCTGGGCTGGAGGCTGTGGCTTGATCCATCCCTCCGCGAAACCACGCTCGGCAATGGCCTTCTCAATGTACTCGATAGTCACCGGGTCCTGGTTGATGCTCAGGACGCAGGAAGCCTCGCAGGGAGCGGGACATATCCTGCCGGTGAACTCAGGGAAGTTGTTGGTGGCGTGGAGTCTCTCCAGGGCCTGCTTCCACCGGCCACGGTACACCAGGTCGTTGAAGTCGGGGATTATGTTTCCCAGAGGGCAGCCTGTGTGACAGAAAGGCACGGCACAGTCCATGCATCGTGCGGCCTGCTCCTTGGCATTAGACTCTGGCCACGGCTGGTAGAACTCCTGCCAGTGTCCGATGCGTTCGGTGGTAGGCTGGCGCTCAGGTGGCTTGCGGCGGTACTCCTGGAACCCAGTGACTTTACCCATGCAGTACCAGCTCCAGCTCCGGGGCTTGCTTCTGGCCGCGGGCCTCCAGCGCCTTGCGATAGGCTATAGGCATGACTTTGACGAACTTGGAAGAGATATTGTCCCAGTTATCCAGTATTCTGAGTGCTTTCTTGCTGCCCGTGTAGTGGCGGTGCCATTCAATAAGCTGCTTCAGTACCTGCCCATCTGCAGGATCCTCCACCGACGAAAGCTCTACCATGTCGGGATTGTACCTGTCTCGGA
>SHYF01000073.1 GCA_009692985.1 Dehalococcoidia bacterium | reverse complement strand
GTCATTGGCCTTGTTGATAGAGCTGATGAGCCCCGTACCCATGGCAAAAAAATCGGATCCCTTAGTTGGGAAGCCGCTTATTGGCTCTCTCATCACGCCGTAGCAAAGAGGATCGCTAGAGGCAAAGATGCCATTGACGTGGGCGCCGAAGCTAATTTTATCCACACGCGCAGGATTGAATTCTCCCTGCACAGGATCCCCGGTTGAGAGGTCAAGAGCGGCTATCGTCTCTTTCTCCACTGCTACGAAGGTGGGTGGAGCAAAGGATCCCACGCCGCCACTTACGGGTGTGGTCATCAACACAACGGACCCTAGAATAGCTACTATGGCCAACCCGCTCAAAGCTTTTCTCATTGTTTCTCGCCTTTGTACGAATCGCAGTCGCATACGGCCTAAATTATTCATCCAATTACATCTATTGCTACGTTTCTGCGAACCTCGAGGAACTATTGTATGGGCTGCTGACGAAGTTGTCAATAGGATGGCTAGGCCATGAACCTTAGCCGCATTGCGGCCCTGGCCATGCGCATCGCGCTCCAGTTCCGCCGGGACAAGCGCACCATTGCCCTCATAGTCGGCGTGCCCATTGTTGTCCTGTCCCTACTGACCTACCTGATCAACCTGGGGGCAAGCAGCCTGGTGGTGGGCGTGGCGCAGGAGGACCCATCGCCGGTGGCATCAAAACTTGTGGAAGAGCTGCGGAAGGTGCCCATTGTCAAGGTGCGGGAGGTTAGCCGGCAGGATGTGGATGGCTTGTTTCGAAAAGGGGAGATAGAGGCGGCCATAGTCATCCCACAAGGGTTTACGCAACGCCTTCTAGCACGGGAGGCAGCCGCGCTGGAAACAAGAGTTGAGGGATCGCGCCACGGAAAAGCACCCATGCTAATGCATGGGCTGAACCAGTCCATCGCCCGGATGGCCGCCGCGGGCAGCGGCGCGGGCGCCGTGGAGCCGGAGGTCACATACCTCTACGCCGGCCCTGAGTACAAGCCCATAGACTACTTTGCGCCGACCTATGTGGCGCTTTTCGCCTTCCTGTTCGTCTATCTATTAACTGCGGTGGGCTTTCTGCGAGAGCGGACACTGGGCACATTTGAGCGGCTACTGGCCTCGCCTCTGACGAAGGTTGAAATGGTGCTGGGGTACATGGCGGGGTTCGGCATGTTCGCGCTGCTCCAGTCCACCATCATCCTGCTGTTCACCGTTTACGTCATCCGAATCCACTACGCGGGGAACATCTTTATAGTCTTCTTGATAGTTTCCATCATGACCGTGGGCGCAGTGAACCTGGGCATCTTCCTCTCCACCTACGCCCGCAACGAGCTTCAGGCCGTCCAGTTCATACCAATGGTTGTGGTGCCACAGGCGCTTCTGGGAGGCATCTTCTGGCCCCTCAAAGAGATGAACGTATTCTTCCAGGTGATAGCCCACGTGCTGCCGCTGACATACGCCAACTTTGCGCTACAGGCTGTGATGATCAAGGGCCAGGGTATCTTGGATCCGGGCGTGGCTGCCGATATCGGGGCGCTGGTGCTATTTGCGGCCATCGTGGTGGCGCTGGCGTAGGCTGGCCTGCGCCGCGCTTCGGCGTGATGGGATGGCGACCATGCCCATTGGACGTCGTGCCTTGCTCATGATGAGAGCGTGTGAGGCAATTGTCATTGCGAGGGCGTTCTCGCCCGTGGCAATCTGGGGCGGGGTCCCCTCGTGTGCCAAGCCCGTGACTTCCTCACATGCTCTGAATTCGTCGAACCATACGAGCGAAGTTAATGCCATTTGCTCCAAGGACTAGCAGGGTGCGGAACAACTCCATCGACCATCCCACTGGCCCCCTTTCCTTCGCTACGCTCAAGGACAGGCTCTGGCCAGGAAGGGGTAAAGAGTAGATCTGGGGGGTACCCCCAGACCCCCACCAAAGGGACTTCATCCCTCTGGACTCCTCTTTTTCAGCAACCTGCTAAGGCCCTGTTCAGCTCTGAGCCTCTTTGGCTACAAAGCGCATAGGCCCTCCGGTACCTTGGGCCGAAGGGGTTCCGGTCTGCATATATCCGGCCTTCTCCAGAGCCTGGGCAACCTCCGTGGCGTGGTCTGTGTTCCGAGTCTCTCCAGTAATTTGCACCAGCGCTTGGCCCAGAGGTAAGTGCATGACGTGCCTCTGGTGCTCCACATCCAGCACGTTGACTCCCGCGTTGGCCAGCACGGCCAGCAGTCGGCCCAGAGTCCCAGGGCGATCCAGCAGCACCACCTCCAGGGCCTGATACCGCCCTGCTTCGGCCAAGCCATGCTCCAGAATTTTGTCCAATAGGTTCATGTCTACGTTGCCGCCGCTGAGCACAACCACCACGTCTTTACCTGTAATCTCCACCCGTTGCTCCAGCAACGCCGCCACTCCAACAGCGCCGGCCCCTTCCACCAGCAGCTTGGCCCTTTCCAGAAGCCAGACCTGCGCATGGGCGATGGACTCTTCGCTTACAGTGATAATCCCGTCCACGTACCGCCGGATGAGACGCCAGGGAAGCCTACCCGGCTGTGCCACCGCGATGCCATCAGCCAGGGTAGTCCTGGCGGACACGTGCAGGCGGCGTCCCCGGCGGTAAGAGCGCTCCGCTGCCGGAGCGGCGGTTGCCTGTACGCCGATTATTCGGGACTTGGGGCTGAGCGTTTTGATAGCCAGGGCCGTACCCGCAATCAGTCCACCTCCACCTACAGGCACCAGCACCGTGGCCGGCTGTGGGACATCCTGGCATATCTCCACGCCCACTGTACCCTGCCCTGCGATGATTTCAGGATCGTCAAAGGCATGGATAAATGTGAGGCCCCTGGCCTGAGCTAGCTCCTGGCTGTGATGCAGGGCCTGATCAAGATTATCGCCATGCAGTATGACATCAGCGCCGTAGCCCCGCGTAGCTTCGATCTTGGCCAGGGAAGCATCCACGGGCATGACCACGGTGCAAGCCAGGCCCATCTCGCGAGCAGCCAGGGCAACTCCCTGGGCGTGATTCCCCCTGCTGGCGGCGATGATGCCGCGCGACCGCTGCTCAGGGTTGAGGGAGGCCAGCTTGTTAGCAGCGCCCCGGACTTTGAAGGAGCCTGTCCGCTGTAGGTTCTCGGCCTTCAGTAGGACTTCGGCTCCTACCAGCGTCGAAAGCTGGCGCGCCGTCAGGACCGGCGTGTGGTGAGCGGTCCGGCCCACCACATCCACGGCACGCTCGATGTCAAAATAGGTAGTAGTAGTAAGAGTGACCACGTTACTCTAGTCCCTCCTTGCGGAATTGAGAGCACAAATGATCCGTTCGCCCTGAGCCTGTCGAAGGGAGTGAATGGGTGTTGGCCCCCGCTCAGATAGTTCGACAAGCTCACCATGAGCGGTTTGTCCCGCCGCCGTTTTTCGCTAGGAATAGGAAGTAGTGGCTGCCCTCAGCGCAGGCTGAAGGGAGGATACTTGTCGGTGATGCCATACAGCCATAACATCATGCGCGTTTGCCAGCGCGTGGCCCCAACTACCAGATCGAACATCCCCCTGGGGTACTTGCCGGTGAACAGCACCACCACATATCCCATCACAACGACAACGAACATCGCGATGCTAAGAAGCCACAGCAAGATGAAGTGAGGGATCATCAGCACCGCCTTCAGCCAGAACAGGAGACCCAGCAGCGCCAGCGGACGGGAAGAGATCTCCGGATAGGCAGCCTCGACTCTAACGGGATACGTCTGTGCGGATGCCATAAGACGTCTCCACTTCCTATTCTTGCCACCTGGCGGCATTATACACCGTTGGTTGTTTGGCATAGCTCTGCTCCCTTTCAGCAGACACATGACATACTCGGTTGACACCCCTTGGAAGCCGATGCTATAGTGCAACCGTTCACAAACTCCGCCTATCCTGGCACAGAGAGGCAATATGACACTAAACATCATCGTCACCGCAAAACAGGTAATGGATCCAGAGACACCCGCCACAGCCTACCGCGTAGACCGGGAGAAGAAGCGCGTTGACTCCGATCCTTCGGCAAGGATAGCCCCTGTCATAAACGGCTTCGACGAAAACGGCGTGGAGGCGGCCCTGCGCATCAAGGACGCACTGAAAGACGTGAAGGTAACGGTTCTCTCAGCAGGGGCCGCTTTTACCATGGACGTCATGAAAAAGGCCCTTTCAATGGGCTCTGACGAGATGGTGCTGGTTCAGGATCCGGCCCTGGAAAACATCAGCGACAGCACTATCACAGCCAAGGTCCTTGCTGCCGCCGTGAAGAAAATCGGCAGCTTTGACCTTATCATTACAGGGCGACAGGCATCCGACTGGGACAACGCGCAGGTGCCCCTGGGACTGGCGGAACTGCTGGGCGTGCCGTGCATACCGCTCACACGCAAGGTGGATGTCAAGGACCGCCAGGTTGTCTGCGAGCGCGTTACAGGCAACGTTCACGAGGTGATATCGGCGCAGCTACCCGCGGTGGTTACCGTAAGCAACGAGCTGGGCACGCCTCGATACCCCACTCTCAGGAACATAATGGCGGCGGCGCGCAAGCAGCCCACAATCTGGAGCCTGGGGGACCTGGGCCTAAGTGCCGCTGCCCTGGCGCCCAAACTGAAAATGCTGGACCTGTTCATCCCAAAGAAACAGTCGCAGTGTGAGATGATAACAGGAGAAGACGAGGCAGACGCCGGCAAGAACCTGGCGCTAAAGCTGCGGGAGGCCAAACTCGTCTAAGCGTGCGGCAAGAGCCGTGGCATCCATGACGGCACCCATTAGCGAAACAGTCCAGATATAGACAAAGCAAGCGAATAAGCAGGGGGGACAAAGATGGCAGACAGGCAAGGCGTGCTGGTAATAGGAGAAGTCGCCAACGGCAAACTTAATCCTTCATCCACGGAGATGCTGGCCCACGGTCGCAAGCTGGCGGATAGCCTAAAAGAGCCCCTTAGCATTGCGCTGCTGGGTCAGGACCTGGGTGCTGCGCCGAAAGAGGCAATTGCCTTCGGCGCGGACAAGGTTCACGCAGTGACAGACCCGCTGCTCAAGGAGTACCAGGTGGACGCCTACCTGGCCGCCATCACCAAGGTGGCGCAGCAACATACGCCGCGTGTAGTCCTGCTAGCCAAAGGCCCTATTGGGAGTGAAGTGGGGCCGAGGCTGGCCTTTCGATTGGATACGGCCGTTATCCAGGATTGCCTTGAGGTACGGATAGATGCCGAGAAGAAGCTGGTGGGAAACCGCCCAGTATATGGGGGGAACTGCATGGCCACGATAACCTCTCTTGGCGAACCAATGATGGCGATAGTCCGCCCCAAGACAGGAGACCCCCTAGCGCGAAACGACAGCCGCCATGGAGAGGTGGTTGCCTTTTCCCCTCGCCTGGAAGCGTCGGTCATCAAGAGCAGGGTCGTGGAGCGTGTGGAAAAGGCCCAGGAAGGCGTACGCCTGGAGGATGCGGCTATCGTTGTGAGCGGGGGCCGTGGTCTTGGCAGCGCCGCACCTTTCACAAACGAGATAAAGGATCTTGCAGACCTTTTGGGGGCTGCCATAGGCGCATCCCGCGCAGTGGTGGACTCGGGATGGATTTCCCACGACCACCAGGTGGGCCTTACAGGCAAGACAATCGCGCCAAACCTGTACATCATGGTAGGAATCTCTGGTGCCAGCCAGCACATGGCTGGTTGCAGCGCCGCCAAGGTAATTGTAGCCATCAACAGAGACTCCGATGCTGTCATATTCAACGATGCCCGGTACGGCGTGGCTGGCGATTGGAAAAAGGTGTTGCCTGCGTTCATCCAGCAGATCCGCGCGATGAAGTAGGGCCAACCGTACAAGGCACAGCTAGCGACGCCCGTACTCGGCTGGCACGATGGTGGCAGCCAGTCTCTTGCAGAAGCGGCACCACGGAAGCGTGGACTGCCATACCTATGTCCCATCGGCCCCCCGCGCAGCTCGGAAATGAGATGCCGCATTGGACGGTAACTTCGAACTGGAACTCAGCGAAATACGCCGTGCCGTGACAGATGCCGAGGTACTCTCCATCTTCTTTCCCCTGGTAGGGAAGAGCCTGATAATTGACACGCGCTGTAGCATTAGGGAAGGGCCTATGGTCCGGCTTGCCCCCCAGGCAGGCTCCAGCGAAGAGCGGTGTCGCAGCCTACAGCGCATGCGCCCCAAGTTTCCCAGGCCGGACAACTTCGTTGCGATCCCCTGGCCCAGGTACGTTGGCACCCTGGTGCAGTCGAGGGCGGCGGAGTGGATTCGGCATCGCCTGGAGCAGTCAGGGTACTCCAAGCCCCTCCTTGCTTTGGATAAGGCAATAGAAGAGGTGCACCGCCTGGAGAGACTGGAGCTAACAGCCGCGGTGCTGGGGTACCGATACCATACGATCTGGTCCAGGCGGAAACAGCCTGGCCTGGGATGAAACTCCTGTTGCGCACCCCTAATCAGGTCCTGGCAGCTACTGGTTGGCCCGTATGCGCTGGAGCATGTCCGTAAACTCGCGGCGGCTGGAATTGCCTGCTACTCGGTGGATGAAGGCACCTAGGGAAGCAGAGGCCCGCCGTACCTCAAGAAGCTGCTCGTAGATAGGGCTGACGGAGGACGGGCTGTCGGCGTAGGTCCCATGAAATGCAAAGTAGGCCTGATTGAGCTTTCGGATGAGGTAGCCGTTCTTCACGAACATTTGGCGTCGCTCCTCCATGTAGGCTTCCGCCTCTTCCACCTTCCCCTGCGCAAAGAGCAGCTCCGCCTGACCGCGAGTCCGCCGCATCTCCTGCTGGAAGCAAAACCGGTCCTGCGGACACGGCTCGGGAGGAGCTCCGGGAGAGTGAACCCGTGGCGCCTCTCCTGTCAGGCGCGCGTATACCATGTCCCCCAACTCCTCGCCAAATATGTTGGCCGTTGTTTCGTTGATGGTGCTCATGTCAGAGTCCTTCCTGTAGCTCTGCCCCAATGGCCGGAAGAAGAGATAGTTATGGAGCCATTCGTGGCTGGCGGTCACCAGTGCTTCACGCAGTCCGCTGGAGCTGACGATGGCTGGATAGGTGGAGATGCCGCCGATGCCCTCCACCAGGGCCGAGAGGTTCTCCTGGCGCGCTATGCTATCTTCCAAAGCCTCGCGCGCTCTGGGGGTGATGTGAGGGACCAACAGGAAATCGTCCAGGCGCTGAATGCGGTCGCGTGGCGAGGTGATCAGGATGGTAGGGAGAGAGTCCAAGGCAAAGTCCACAGGAGGAAAGACAAGCTTCCATGCGCTAAGCGGCACCTTCTCCTGGCGTAGGGTGTCGCTCACTGCCGCCTCTAGCGCCTCTTCCACCCATGGACGTAGCTCCTGAAGCCGGCGATCCAGGGCCCGCAGCCGCAGCTCCGTGTTCGATGGATCGGCTGAGCCGGCAGCCGTTGCCCGTTCCAACTCTCCCCGCAACGACTCGGCCTGTTGTTGTAGCTCAAAATACGTCTGCACTGTGAGTCCCGACAGGTCGGGATTGGTTGCATTGGAAAAGGGGAATCCCCTGGTCCCCAGCCAGTGGAGCCATTTGGCTGGGAAATGGGTTGCCTCCCAGGTCACAAAGTCGTACTGGTAGAGGAAAGAGAGTTGCTGCACCGGGCTAAGCCGCAGGGTGTCGTGGGACGAACCCAGGGCCAGGGCAACGGCCAACGCTAGGACTAAAGTAAGGTTGCGCATGTAGCTCTCCACATCCAGGGTAGAGAAAGCGGAGCTAAATGCCAAGCCCAGCGTTACCTAACACCCGCCGCCCTATTGCATTAGTTCCTGACGTTATGTCTACTTTTTAAAGCTAGGCCATAGCTGTAGAGAATTTTTTTCTGGAGGAACGAATCCGAAATGCGTCGTGGCATAGGGGCATACAGG
>SHYF01000072.1 GCA_009692985.1 Dehalococcoidia bacterium | reverse complement strand
GGAAGCATCTTCTTCGTATCAGCTGTGCCATCGTTGCCCGGCGGGGCCATCACATTCGAGGCTGCCGTTGTATACACTCTGGGCCTTTTTGGCATACGGGGAGAGTCTGCTCTGGTGTTTGCCCTCATAATGCACGTGATTATGTTTGCTCCCTCAATCCTTATTGCCGGAATGGTGCTTCCCAGAGAAGGCGTCAAGATGTTTGGTCGCAAGGACCCAACAGCGGTGGAGGGGCGTGACAGCAGGCTCGTCTAATGCCTATAATTTGCATCTTGGTTTGCTAATCCATTGAATAAGTCTACGCGATGAGCAGGCTCTCGCTCTGCCACCCACAGATACCTCATCCCTCTTTGTCCCCCTTCTCCTGTAGGAGAAGGGGGAAGAGAACCAGAGACCAGGGGACACCCCTGCTACCCCAGCGGTCCCGACTAGTCGGGACCGCACCACTAATGGGATATTTCACCAACGGACTTCGGAGTCGGGATAATGGCATTCCGTTTTGCTCGTTGTCCAGATACGTGGCAACTCTTCTCCGTACCCTGGCCGCTGGCGCACTACTGGGCCTGATAGCCTGCACCTCGCCGACACCCACCCCATCCCCAACATCCACGCCCACTCCGCCAGCCGAAGCCTTCCAAAGCAGCGCTGTTATTGCGTCGCCAGCGGCAGCGCCCCACCTGGATGTCCACCAGGACGTATCCGAGGCGCTTCTCTCTCTGGGGCCGGGCATAGCCTACAGCCGGCTGATGCGTTTGCGCTCTGGGCCTGAGGTGACGCTTCCCAGCATGGTGCTGGAGTGCGACCTGTGCAGCCGATGGGAGCACTCTGACCCGCTGACCTACGTGTTCCCCCTGCGGCAAGGAGTACGCTGGCAGGACATGCCACCCGTAAACGGGCGGGCGCTCACCGCTCAAGATGTCGTGTTCAGCCTTGACAGGATGCGCACCCCAGGGTGGCCCGGCGCCGCTCTGCTTCAAGGGGTAGCCGCGATAGAGGCTACCGATGCTCTAACCGTGACCATCCGCCTGAAATATTCGGACGCGGACTTCCTGCTGGCCCTGGCCAACGGTCAGAGCAAGGTGGTTGCCTCCGAAGCTGTAGCCGTCAAGGGCCACCTGCGAGAAGGGCCAACCATCGGCACCGGCCCGTGGGTTATGAAGGCAAATGGCGCGGAGGGACTGGTGTTGGAGGCGAACCCACTGTACTACGAGCCTGGAATCCCTGGACTCAAACAGTTGAGGATATTGCCCATCCCTGACCAATCCACACGCCTGGCCGCACTCCTCATAGGCCGTGTAGACATGACGCCAGTTGATGCTGATGGAAGGTCGCAGCTTCAAGGCTTTGGCGCAAAAGTATCCCTCGGCGAGTTTCCCCAGCCAGGAACGGGCGTGCTTCTAGGACTGAATACGACCAGGCCGCCATTCGACCGGGTGGAGATCCGGCAAGCCATCTTCCACGCGATTAACCCGTGGAGCGCACTGGAAACGGTATGGAAAGGCCAGGGCGACGTAGCCGTGGGCGTGCCCGTGGCGTCCACGGAATGGCTGCTCTCCAAAGAAGAGATGCAGAGGTATCTGGGGCCCACCGCCCAGCCGGATCGTTTCGTCTCCCTGGCGAAGCCAGTAGCGTTCACTCTAACGGTCGGTGACTTCGGAGACAGTCACCTGGCCTTGGGCCAGGAGTACCGAAGGATGCTTGAGGCGTCGGGGTTTCAGGCCACAGTCAAGGAGGTCAACCCGCGCGTCTATGCCGAGGAGGTGTGGGACAAGGGGGATTTTCAGGCTTTCCTAGGCCCAATGCCGCCGGTTGCTACGCCCAACGCCTTTCTTCTCGGCCTGCTGCACAGCTGGGGCAGGTGGTCTGTCACTGGCTACGCCGATGGAGAGCTGGACCGGATGATCGAAGCGCAGTCGGTGGCGGAGCAGGGCAGAGGCGAGCTCATCCTGGATATTCAGCGATACGTCCTGGAGAAGGGCATCATGTTCATGCCGGTGACGGGGACCAGGCTGTGGGCATGGCGGGAGAGGGTGGAAGGGTTCGCGCCGAACTTCGCCGCCGGCGAGTACTTTCACTGGGCGCGGCTGCGGGTGAAGCAGGGGTGAAAAAGACTACTCCCGAGACCATCAAGGCTTTAGGGCGTGGGAGCCAAAGTAGGCCAGGGCCTTCTTCAGACCCCGCACCAGCGTATCCATCTCATCGTTGGTGTTGTAGACGTAGAAGCTGGCCCTGGCCGTCGCCGCCAGCCCAAGCTTGTTATGCATAGGCATCACGCAATGATGCCCTGTGCGAATGGCAATGCCTTCCTGGTCAAGGAACGTCCCCAGGTCGTGTGGGTGGACATCCGTTGTGAATGCCGCCAATCCACCCCGGAGTCGTGCCTCCGTTGGGCCTACTATCGTTACCTCTTCCATCTCTCCCAGCGCCTGCAACGCGTAGCTGCCAATCTCAATCTCATGTTGCCGCACGTTGTCCATGCCCAGCGCCTGTAGGTAGTCCACCGCAACGCCCAGAGCAATGGCGTCGGCGAAGTTGGGCGTGCCAGCCTCGAACCGCATGGGGAGGTCGTTCCAGGTGGCATGGTCGTACCACACCTCCCTCACCATGTCGCCGCCACGAAGAAAAGGTTCCATGCCTTCCAGCACCGACGGCTTCGCGTATAGCACGCCGATGCCAGGAGGGGCCATCATCTTGTGGCCCGAGAAGGCCAAAAAGTCGCAGTCCATGTCCGTCACATCCACAGGCATGTGCGGCACGCTCTGCGCCCCATCCACCATAAAGCGCGCACCCACTTGGTGAGCACGCCTGCAGATCTCATTGACTGGGTTGATTGTGCCCAGGAAGTTGGAGATGTGGACCACGGATACCAGCTTGGTCCGCTCGTTGATCACAGTGTCCAAGGATGTGAGGTCTAGCGTGCCTTCCGGCGTCACGGGGAGAAAGCGCAGAGTCGCGCCCGCCTGAGCCGTTACCTTCTGCCAGGGCACCAGATTGCTGTGGTGCTCCATCTCAGTGACAACCATCTCGTCGCCTGGGCCAAGGTTTTGTGTTGCCCAGGTGTTGGCCACCAGGTTGATGGCCTCGGTTGTGTTCCGGACAAATATCACACCCTCCACCGAGGGGGCGTGGATGAGGTCCGCCACCTTCTGGCGAGCCGCCTCATACCTGTCCGTGGCCTCCATGCTCATGGTATGGACGCCCCGGTGGACGTTGGAGTTGTACTGCTCGTAGCACTCCACCAGCGCCTGTATGACTTGTCGTGGCTTCTGAGAGGTGGCGGCATTGTCCAGGTAGACCAGGGGGCTGCCGTTGACCTTACGGGAGAGGATTGGAAAGTCTTTTCGGATGAGCTTTGGGTCAAACATGGGCGACCAACCCCCTTTATCCCCCTTCCTTCAGGAAGGGGGAGGGAAAAGATTTCTGGGGGACACCCCCATTTCCCCCGCCAGAGGGGGCATGCCCCCTCTGGCCTCCCCTTTTTCCGCCGCCTGCTACGTCGAGGTTTCCAGTTTATTGCGGCTCTTGCTGTACTCCGCAAGGGCGTCTTGCAGTGCGCTCCATGCCAGCAGGGCGCACTTGATACGCACTGGGAATTGCTTCACCCCCTCCAGGACTACCAGGTCTTTCAGGGCTTCTTTTTCCTGCTCACTTAACACTTTCCCCTGCATCATTGCCCTGAACCGGCCCACCACACCTCTGACCTCGTCAAGGGTCAGACCCTGAAGAACATCAGTCATCATGGACGCCGATGCCTGGCTGATGGCGCATCCCTGCCCGGTGAACCCGACGCCGCTGATACGTCCAGCGCCATCCAGTCGAGCCGTGAAAACAACCCGGTCGCCACAGAAGGGATTGAACCCTTCCGACTTTAGCTCAGGGTCTGGGAGAAGCTGGTGATGCCGTGGGCGTTTATAGTGCTCCACCAGGATGTCCTGGTAGAGGTCATTGATGCCGCCGGCTGTTCCACCGGGTGGCTGTATTGCCATAGGTCCGTCAACGGCTTTCGCCGGCCTCCAACCATTCCTCTAGTTTGTTCTCGACTATCTGGCCAACGGCAGCGCGGAAGGCTCCGTTGCCAATGCTGTCTATGACTTGTGTGGCGAAAGCCCGGGTAAGCACGCGGCGAGCAAGCTTATCGTCCATGCCCCGGCTCTTCAGATAGAAGAGCGCGTTCTCATCCATCTGCCCGCAGGCGGCGCCGTGGCCACACTTCACGTCGTCCGAGTATATCCAGAAGGCTGGCTTGGTGTCCGCCTCCGCCTGATCCGAAAGGAGCAGGTTCTTGTCAACCTGATTGGCATTCACCTTCTGGATGCCCTTGCGCACTATGATACTGCCATGGAACACGGAGTGCGACTTCCCGTCCAGGATTCCCTTGTAAAGCTCGCTGGCCGTGGTATAGGAGCTGGTGTGGTCAATAATAACCTGATTATCCACATGCTGCGTTCCATTGAGCAAGTACAGTCCGTTGAGCACGCAGGAACATCCTTCCTCACCCATCAGGACGTTGAGGTTGTTCCTGACAAGCCCGCCGCCCAGGTCCAGGTTCACAGAATTGAACGAGGCCCCGCTGGCGTTGGACACATTGGTGTTGGAAACGTGAAATGCCTGTTGGCTCTGCCGCTGGACCTTGTAGTAGTTCAGGACCGAGCCAGACCCCATCCGCACCTCGGTCACGGCGTTGGTGAAGTACCGGCCTTCATCCAGGCTACCGTAGCTCTCAATAACTGTAGCTTTGCTGTCTTTGCCGGTGAGTATCAGCACCCTGGGATACGTGACCGTGTCCTGCTGGCGGCCCGTAGTGAGGAACAAGAGATGCACCGGCTCCTCTGCGATGGCCCCATCAGCGATCTGCACCAATGCGCCGTCGTGGGCAAAGGCAGTGTTCAGCGCGGTGAAGGCCTCGCTCTCATACGGGGCGTAGCGGGCCATGTGTTGCTTTATCATGTCCCCATGAGTAACCAGGGCCTGAGCAAGGCTGACTACACTCACCCCCGCGGGCAGAGAGGTCAATGCGGAAAGCTCCTGGCTGTACACGCCATCCACAAATACAATCCTGCTCCATCCGGGGTTGCCGAAGGTGAGCCTATCTACATCCGGGGGCGGCAAGGTCAACTGAGCAGAGCCAGTGGCTGGCTGGAAATTGGTCGCGGCTATGGGTCGAATGTCCGTGTACTTCCACTCCTCGTTGCCGCGCCGGGCCACAGGGAACCCCAGCACGTTGAAACGGGCGATAGCAGCTTCTCGTAGCTGATGTATCCACTCCGGGTCTCCGACGGCGCCGTTCCTCTGAAAGGAGTCGAAGGCCGCAAGGTATTTCCCTTCCTGGACGGTGGTTCGGTGTGTCATACCTGTGGAAACATTCAAGCGCCGGCCCTCAGGGCCTTGGCCATATCCTCGTACTTGTCGTAGCCTTCGGTTTCGATCTCCAGGGCCATCTCTTTGCCGCCAGATTTCACGATGCGGCCACCGATGAGCACGTGCACCACATCCGGCGTCACGTAGCTCAGGATGCGCTGGTAGTGAGTGACCAGAAGAATGGCGTTGTCCGCGCGCCTTAGCTTGTTTATCCCCTGGGCAACCTCGCGGAGTGCATCCACATCCAGGCCGGAGTCCGTCTCGTCCAGGATGGCCAGCTTGGGGTCAAGGATAGCCATCTGCAATATCTCTCCGCGCTTCTTCTCGCCGCCGGAGAACCCTTCATTGACGTAGCGTCTTGTGAATGTGGCGTCCATTCCCACAATGCCAAGTTTGCTGGCGAGATGTTTGTTGAAATCCAGCACTCCCATCTCCGGCACTCCACGGCTCTTGCGAAGGGCGTTGAATCCTGCCCGCATGAACTCGTCGAACCGGACCCCTGGCACCTCAACTGGGTGCTGGAAGGAGAGGAACAGGCCAGCCCTGGCCCTGTTTTCAGGCAGCATCGCGAGTAGATTCTGTCCTTCGAATAGCGCGCGGCCCGAGGTCGCCTTGTAAGATGGGTGGCCCGCCAGCACATAGGCCAGGGTGCTCTTGCCGGACCCGTTGGGCCCCATGATGGCGTGGACCTCTCCAGCGTTTACCCGGAGATTGACACCCTTCAATATCGGCACGTCGCCTATTGAGGCGTGGAGGTCTATTACTTCTAGCATAGCTGCTGACTACCCAACAGTCCCTTCCAAGTTAGCTTCCAGAAGCCTGGTGGCCTCAACAGCAAACTCGAATGGTAGCTGTTTGAATACTTCTTTGCAAAAGCCGTTGATAATGAGCCGGTGGGCCTCCTCCAGGGAGATGCCTCGCTGGTTGCAGTAGAAGAGCTGCTCCTCGCTCACCCTGGATGTGAATGCCTCGTGCTCCAGGTGCGATGAGTTGTTGCGCACCTCCACGTAGGGCGTGGTGTGAGCGCCGCAACTGTTGCTCAGCAGCAGCGAATCGCACTGGGTAAAGTTCCAGGAGTTGGTAGCCTTGGGCATAACCTTGACCAAGCCGCGATAGGTCCCGTTGCCGTGGCCTGCAGAGATGGTCTTGGCAATAATTGTGCTGCGGGTGTTCTTGCCCATGTGGGTCATTTTGCTGCCGGTGTCGGCCTGCTGGTATCCTTTGGTCAGCGCCACCGAGTAGAACTCGCCCACTGAGTTGTCTCCCTGAAGAATGACGCTGGGGTACTTCCAGGTGATGGCCGCGCCTGTCTCAACCTGGGTCCAGGAGATCTTGGAGTTAGCGCCAGCGCATTTGCCGCGCTTGGTAACGAAGTTATAGATGCCGCCCTTGCCCTCTTCGTCGCCTGGATACCAGTTCTGGATGGTGGAGTATTTGATCTCGGCGTTGTCCAGTGTAACCAGCTCCACAACGGCGGCGTGTAGCTGGTTCTCGTCCCGCATCGGTGCGCTGCACCCCTCCAGATAGCTCACATAGCTGCCTTCGTCCGCCACGATTAGTGTCCGCTCGAACTGGCCGGTGCTTTGGGCGTTGATGCGGAAGTAGGTGGTCAGCTCAAAGGGGCAACGCACTCCCTTGGGGACGTAGCAGAAAGACCCGTCTGAGAACACAGCGGCATTCAGGGCCGCATAGAAGTTATCGGTGTATGGCACAACGGAGCCCAGGTATTTCTCGACCAGCTCCGGGTGATTCTGCACAGCTTCGGAGAAGGAGCCGAAGATAACGCCGTACTTGGCTAGCTCCTCTTTGAACGTAGTGGCGATGGATACGCTGTCAAAGATGGCATCCACGGCCACGCCGGCCAGTCTCTTCTGCTCTCCCAGAGGGATACCTAGCTTCTCGTACGTTTTCAAAAGCTCCGGGTCCACCTCTTCCAGACTGTTGAGCTTTTCTTTGGTTTTGGGCGCTGAGTAGTAGATGATGTCCTGGAAGTCAATGGATGGATAGTGGACGTTGGCCCACTCTGGCAACTGCTCTTTTTGGAGAAGTGTCATGAAATGGCGGTACGCCTTGAGCCGCCACTCCAGCAGGAACTCAGGCTCGTTCTTCTTGGCTGAGATCCACCGGATGGTATCCTCGTTCAGCCCACGGGGGGCAGTATCAGACTCGATGGGTGTGACCCATCCGTACTGATAAGATTGGCTGGCTAGCTCCTTGACCGCCCTATTGCCGGTAGACATACTTTCCTTTTGCGTTAGAGGCCCGTCTGCCCCAAAGCTGGTGTGCTTGAGTAGACAATGTCGCGCAATAATTGTTGACTGAGTTGGTCAACAATTATTTTACCATCCAGACCAACATGCGTCAATGTAAATCGCGGCCTGGGGTGTGAACCAACCAGCGTAGGGAGGTAGAGTCCAAGCAGCTAATGTTCCCCCAGGACCTGGAGGACTACCTCTCTGGCCCGCGGCCGGTCCAACTCCACCAGAAACACGCGCTGCCAGCGGCCT
>SHYF01000071.1 GCA_009692985.1 Dehalococcoidia bacterium | reverse complement strand
TGTCAGCCCTTTCTGCGCCGCCGCGCCCGCAAGCTGCGCTAGCTGGTCGCGGTGCAGTAGCAGCTTCCTGGGCCTGGCGGGTTCGTGATTGTAGATGCCCCCCTGTGCATAGAGGGCGATATTAGCTCCTACAAGCCAAAGCTCACCCCCATCTTCACGGGCGTAGGCATCCTGGAGATTGGCGCGCCCCGCGCGAATGGACTTGATCTCTGTGCCAGTGAGCACAAGGCCTGCCTCTATTCGCTCCAGGATGTCGTAGTCACGTAGTGCCTTGCGGTTGACGGAGACGACCTTGAAGCCATCGGCGCTTGGCGTAGTCCGGTTTAGCGCTGGCATGTATGGCGTCCTTACCTTGCCGCGGAGGGCACCCGGCCCGTGAGGTACTGTATGGCACTGTACAGTTGCCAGTCAAAGCTGGAACCCAGTGGAATGCCCAGGTCCATGGGCACTTCTATATCTGGGGTAAGGCCCTCTCCTTCAATCAGGCGTCCGTCCGGGCTGTACCAGAGGGCCGATGTCATGTAGACACCAGAGCCATCCTTCAGCCTTCTGAACTCGTTGACACTGCCTTTACCATAGGTCTTGGTACCGATAAGAACAGCCCGGTGGTGGTCCTGGAGGGTCCCGCCCAGAATCTCGCTGGCGCTGGCGCTGGCCTGGTCCGCCAGCACGACCATAGGTATCTTGGTGGCTGCGCCGCCTTCCAACACCGGCAAATCCGTGCGCTTTCCATGGCCGTCCACCTGGTATAGCACTAGGCCATCCTCAAGGAACTGGCTGGCCACCGCCACTGTGGTATCCAACAAGCCGCCTGGGTTCCGCCTTAGGTCCAGAATCAACCCAGCTACGTTCTGTGCCACCATCTCCTTTAGCGCGTTCTCTACATCTTCGTCAGTGTCGTCCAGGAACTGGCTTATTCTGAGATAGGCCAGGCCCTCGCCGATGGACTGCCAGGTTACCGTCTGCAGTTTTACCACGTCGCGGGTGACTGGAATCCTCCTGGGAGTTCCATCTCCCTCGTGGAGCACCAGGAGTTCGACGGACGAGCCCCTGGGTCCCCGGATCCTTCGTGCGGCCTCGGCGATGGTCATGTTGGTGGTAGTGGAGCCATCCACCTCCAGGATGATGTCTCCTGTCACCAGGCCCGCTCTTTCGGCTGGGGAATCTGCTATGGGGACCGCCACGGCAAGCTGGTTGTTGATAACAGTGACGTAGATTCCAATACCATCGAACTTAGAAGACAGGCTCTGGGTCTCAAGATCATACTCATCGGGTAGCAGGTATGTTGTGTATGGATTGCCCAGGGCGTGCAGCATGCCTTTAATGGCGGCCTCTTGCAGCACCTGTGTCGTTACGCTGGCATTCTCTTCCCTTAGCTTTGGGGAGAGGACCCGCCATGCTTGCCAGACGGCTTCCATGTTCGGAGCGTTCAGGTCATAATCTGCGGGCGTCAGGTAGGTGGCGGCCTTGTCTCCCAGTACGCTTACCATGCCTTGAATAGCGCCCTCGCTGAGAGTTCGCTGGTCTACCTTCTCTTTTCCCCCGTAATCCTCCACCACTATTTTCCACACCTCCCAAAGCGTGGATAGTTCCTTGGGGACATGGGCTGTGGCGGCACGGTCGGAGCGGAGTTGCTGTAGACGCTCAATTGGGCCAAGGGACGCTGCGACCAGCAGGACAAGGACGACAAGGCTGGCCCAAAGGAGCGGTCTGAGAAGGCGTTGGGTTGGCAGCAATAGCTTTGACATAACGAATGGTCTAGTGCCCTTCATTGTAGCATAAGGCGCGTGGGTGCCCTGACCATCCTTGGCCAACGGTTCCGTTCGTTTGAGTGGGGTGTAAGCCGTCGGATGCAAGGAGCCTTTATATCACCCGCTCAAGCTGAGCGGATTGTCTGCTCAATGGCGAGCTTTCCAGCCCTCCTGATCCCAATAAAGAGCATTAGCAAGGTCATGGCGGTCATGACAACGCTTAACCCTCCAAGCCAATACTGAAGACCAAGTGACGATGCTGCCATAGCTGCTGCCCCAAGAACCACCAGACGCTACCCAGCTTGGGGCGACAGCTGTGCGACGTAAAGGCCTGCCAAGGCCGCGAAAGCCACTAACACTCCAAAGCATTCCACAAAGAAGGCGAGCTTGGGTTCCAGACCTCCATCCACGAACCCCATGTCGAAGTCCAGGATGGCAAAGAAGACTCCGAACATTGCAAACACAAGGGGCACCAGAATCGCGATGACGAGCAAAGCCTTCTGTGAGAGTGACTCCTTCAAGTTCGGTCTCCTGTTATTCCCCAACCTCACGTCAGAAAGCGCTGGAACACCTCGTTGCCCAGCAGCCGGCCCCGTGGCGTGAGCCGCAGCCAGCCCTGGCGCCATTCAAGCAGGCCCAACTGCTCCAGCGCGTCTATTTGTGGCCCGTACGCCTCTTGCAGCCCAACCCCAAACCGCTCAAGGAAGCTAGCCTTGGAGACGCCTTGGCCCAGGCGAAGCCCCATCATCATTGTCTCGCCCATCTCCGTTGGGGCGTCAATGGCATCCACTGTATCCAGAGGCCCGTTGTGTTGCAGGTTTGCCAGGTTGAGAGGTCTAGCTGGGTGATGAAAAACGCTTTCGACCATCCCCCTATCCCCTTCCTGGCCAGGAAGGGGGTGAGAAGTATATCTGGGGGATACCCCCAGTTCCCCACCAGAGGGGCTTCGCCTCCCTGGACTCTCCTTTTTCAGCAGCCTGGTAGCGCCTTCGCTGGCCCACTGGTTGATACGTTGAATGTACTGGCGGGGCGACTTCAAGGTGGCGAACCTGTAGCCACTCAAGTACGAATGGGCGCCGGGCCCAACACCCAGGTACTGCTGGTTCCGCCAGTAGGTGAGGTTATGGCGGCAGGCGCGGCCTGGCATGGCCCAGTTGGAGATTTCGTAATGGTCGTATCCTGCGTCGCCGGCAAGTTCCTCTGCCAGCAGGTACATGTCGGCGGCCAGGTCTGGGTCCGGCTCCGGCACCTTCCCTAGGCGCACCCATGCATCCAAAGGAGTTCCCTCTTCCAGTGTCAGGCAGTACATGGAAAGATGCTCTGGAGCCAGAGTTAGCGTTTCGGTTAGCGTACTCCGCCATTGGTCCATGGATTGATGTGGCAGCCCGTACATCAGATCAAGGTTCAAGTTATTGAAGCCAGCGTCTCGGGCGTTCTGGTACGCCTGGCGCGCAGCCTGCGCGTTGTGGCGGCGGCCCAGCAGTTGCAAAAGGCCATCGTCCAGGCTCTGGACTCCTATGGAAACGCGGTTGATGCCTGCGGCTTTCCACATCTCCAGTCTGCTGGGTGTCACGTCTCCGGGATTGCTCTCCAGAGTGACCTCGGCATCGGGGGCCAGGGAAAAGGCAGCGCGCGTGGCATCCAACAGACGCTGAATGTTTTCAGATGGCAGGTAAGAGGGCGTGCCGCCGCCGAAGAACACGGTGGAAATAGGCTGATGGAGTGGTGTAGCTTGACCTTGAGTCAGAAAGGCACCCCACAGGCGTATCTCTTGGGCCAGCGCATCTATATACGCCGGCATGAGCGGTTCGATGCCCTCGTATGTGTTGAAGTCGCAGTAAGGGCACTTGGTCTCGCAGAATGGTATGTGTATGTACAGGGCGATGGGCGTTCCCAATGCCTCTGAATCGAGATACCCCTCAGGATTGCCCGTTGTTTGAATGGTTCTAACAGGCTGCTGAGGAGTCCAAAGGGGCATAGCCCCTTTGGTGGGGGGTTGGGGGTATCCCCCATCTCTTCCTCTCTCACCCCCTTCCTTGCCAGGAAGGGGGCTAGGGGGATGGTCGAAAGCGTTTTTCATCACCATGTTATACATTGAACAGGTACTCGATTACGTCGCCGTCCTTGACTGTATATGTCTTGCCTTCAAGGCGCAGGCGGCCTTGGCGTCGAACTTCTGCAAAACCGCCGCACCGAGCCAGGTCGTCAAAAGAAACAACTTCTGCCCGGATGAAGCCGCGTTCTATATCTGAATGGATCTGTCCCGCCGCTTTGACCGCTGGCGTGCCTTCCCGTATCGTCCATGCCTTTACCTCATCTGGGCCTGTGGTAAAGAAGGAGATCAGGCCAAGCAGTTGGTACGAAAGGCGCGTAACCTTGGCTGTGCCTGGTTCGCCAGCCTCCAGGGAGCGGCGAAACTCCTCCTCTTCTGCCGAAGGCAATTGTGCCAGGTCCGCCTCCAGTTTGGCGCACATGGTTGCCACCAGGACGCGAGAGTTGCCCAATCTCTGGCGCGCTTCCTCTTCTATCTTGCCGGCCTGGGGCAGTTGCGCCTCGCCTATGTTGCATAGAACAAGCATTGGCTTGGCCGTAAGGAATTGGTAGGCGCTTATCAGCTTTATATCCTCTGCAGTCAGCTCCTGCTTCCGTATGGGGACGTCTTTCTCGATGCCCTCTTTCAGCCGGGTCAGGAGCGCAGCCTCTCGGCGACTTGCCTCCCGCTCTTGTGCCTTGGAGCTCTTCAGATCAGCCTCCAGTCGCTGGAATCTGCGTTCGATAATGGCCAGGTCTGAGAAGGCTAGCTCAAGGTTGATTGTATCAGCGTCGCGGTAAGGGTCCACGCTCCCCTGAATGTGGGGGACCGATGGCTCATCAAAGGCACGTACGACGTGGAGCAGGGCGTCGGATCTTTGAAGTGCGTTAAGGTATTCGCCGCCTATGCCCTGACTCTTTCCCGTGCTATCCGGCGCCCAGGGGATGTCCACGTAGCGCACCTCCGCCTGGACAACACGTTTGGGATGAAACATTTCGACCAGGGTGTCTACGCGCCGGTCTGCAACCTTGTCTACGCCGATGGTTAGCTTGCTGGACTGACCACCAGAACGGGATGTTTCAGTCCTGCCCCTGGTGAGTGCACTAAAGACGGTGGTCTTTCCGTTCTTGGGAAGCCCGATGATTCCTAGCTCCATAGGGATACTCCTGGGAAAGAATTGGTTACCGTGGGACATAACTCCGGCCGGCGGGTGTGCCTGCCTGCGAACCCCCGGGCAGATGGCATCATTCCAGCCGAAGCGTAGGCAATATCCGTCAGTGGTTTACCGTATGGCGTAGAGGTTTCCCAAGGTGGTTGGCACGTAAAGCGTATCACCAGCCAGGATGGCGGAGGCAACGACACTTTCCCCCACGGAAGCTTTCCACATTTCTTTCCCTGTGGCCGAGTCGAACCCGTATACAGTGCCGTCGGAGGCGGTCTGAATAACGGCGTCGCCGCTCACGATGGGCGCTGAGTACAGGCGTGCCAGGCCAGCTACCACCCACAACTCCTGGCCTGTTGCTGTATCCAGGGCATGAAGTTTGCCTGCCGCAGTTGCCAGGTACAGCCGCCCATCGGCTGTCGCCATCTCTGCGACTATCTGCTCCCGCAGCCGCCTGCTCCATATTAGGCCCGGAAGGCGAGGTGGAGTAGAGGCCATTCCCCATACGAATAGTTGAGTGTGAATCTTCAACTTGGCTTTGCGGAAAGATTTGTCCTTCTCCCTGAAATCAAAGGCCAAAACGTTCCCTGCGCGCGTGGTGATATAGGCGACGTCATCCACGATTGTTATGGCCTTGTCCATGGAGGCGCCAATGTTTACCTGGTATCGAACGGTTCCTTTGGATACGTCCGCCATGTAAAGTTCGCCGTCTTGTGATCCAATAACTGCTATGCCCTGGCTTACCGTGGGTGTGGCCAGGATCCATTCGCCTGTTTCCATGTTCCAGCGCAGTTCCCCTGTGGCAGCGTCCAGAGCGTAGAGGAAATGGTCCCCGGAGCCTATGTACAGAGTGCCATCAACCACCGTGGCGGAGCCGTAGATAGGATTCTTGGTCTGATAGCTCCACTTCAGCCTCCCGGTTTCAATGTCCAGAGCCAGCAGATCGCCAGCCCGCAGCCCCACATAAACCAGGCCGCCTGCAACAGTCGGGGTGGAGTTCACAGGTCCGCTGACATTGTATGTCCAGAGGATTTGCCCGGTGGCCCGATCCAGCGCCAATATCCTTCGGTCGCTGGTGGCAACGTATATCTTGTTTCCGGCCACCGCCGGCGTTGCAAGGATTGGCCCATCAGATTGGAATACGCGTTTGGGTGCCCCCTGGGGAGCAAAGGCGGGGCCAGGGACAACGCCTGTGTGCAACAGGTCGCGCTGGACGGTAGCCCAATCGCCAACAGCCGCTGACGTTGTGATGTTAGTGGTGGGTGCTGGCAATGGCGGCGTAATGTCGAGTAGGTTGTACCCCCATACCCCTAGAAGCGCCGTTACCAGAACAGTTGCAGTGCCCCACAGGATACGCTTTTTATTGCGCAGCCTTCCCACATACATGCGGACCCATTTCTGCTCCTCTTCACGAGTAACCACCGGCTGCGCCGCCAGAATACCCCAGCAGGTCTGGCATCTGGACGCCGCTGCTGAGTTTCCTGAGCCGCAGCGAGGGCAGATGACTCGGGCATCCTCTTCGTCCCTGGCTACGGACACCTCTTCGGCGCGGGCCGGGGTCGAGGCGGTGCCAGGTGCATGGGTGCCAGATGTGACGGCCTTTGCTACAACCGATGGGCCGGCCGCTTGGGTCAGCGCCTCTACCATTGCCCCACAGGCGGCATACCGCTCTTCCGGCCTGCGTTTAAGAGCTCTGAGCACCACTGTGTCCACGGCAACAGGGATCGCCTCGCTCCAATAGGATGGAGGGTCAGGAATGGTGGAGAGCTGGCGTGACAGGATGGTGTAAGGGCTCAGGGCGTCGAAAGGGACCTCTCCGGTAAGCAGCTCATACGCCAGGGCCCCCAGGGAGTAGACGTCATTGCGCGGATCGGGAGGTTGCCCTTGAAGCTGCTCAGGGGCAGCATAGCTGGGCGCGGGAGTATTTACTGTGCTACGGAGCAGTAGGTGTCCGCCCTCTGCCAGGCTGATGGTCCCAAAGTCCGAGACCATTGCCCTCCCGCTCTCCTCATCGTAAAAGACGTTGCTGGGCCGCAGGTCCCGGTGGACCAGGCCTTTGGCATGGGCGTAGTCCATTGCCGCCGCCACCTGGCGCAGAATAGTCAGGACTTCCCCCAGGGGCAGCTTTCTTGACCTTCTGACTTTCAAGGTGGGCCAGGGGATGGACTCCATCACCACAGCTATGGACTCATGGTCACGTGCGATGCCGTACACTGGAACGATGTTGGGGTGCCTAAGCTCTTGCACCAGGCCCATCTGGCGCTGATACCGTATGAGCGTCTCCGCCTCTCTCATGAAATAGGCGTGTACCACTTTAAGTGCCACTGTTTTGCCGCTGGTGTTGTCCAGCGCCCTGAAGACCGTGGCCAGCCCGGTGGTTGCCACTGGTTCCAGAAGCTCGTAGTTGCCTATGACTCTGTTGGATAGGCTTTTCATAACAACCTATTATATACTGCCTGGCGACAACTGTCTTGGCTATTGTGGCAGGTTGCTGAAAAGGGGAGTCCAGAGGGGCGAAGCCCCTTTCGTGGGGGTCTGGGGGTATCCCCCAGATGTAACTTTTACCTCCTTCCTGGCCAGAGCCTGTCCTGAGTAGGCCGAAGGAAAGGGGGTCAGGGGGATGGTTGGAAAAGCTTTTCCCCACCCTGCTAGGGGGTTGCTGTCCGTGATATACGTCATCTATGGTGAGGACGACTTCTCCAAAAGGGAGCGCTTGGAGGAGCTGCGCAAGGAGGTTGGCTCGCCGGAGCTACTGGAGGCGAACACTACTGTGCTGGCCGGCCCGGGGCTAAAACTCAGGCATCTCCAGGAGGTGTGCAGCTCGGTTCCATTCCTGGCCGAGCGGCGACTGGTCGTTGTAGAGGGGTTTCTGCACCAGTTCGACGCTGGAAGGGCAGGGGGGCGCGACGTGCGGTCCGCCAGTGCCAAGGCTGCCCTGG
>SHYF01000070.1 GCA_009692985.1 Dehalococcoidia bacterium | reverse complement strand
CTTTGTCTAGGCTCCTGCGCGTCCCTCCACTGCTCCAGCGTCACGCCTATGCCTGAGCGGGCATCCGCCGGCGTGGTGGCGTTGTACAGGCGGAACAGTGGTAGGTCGTCGCCAGGTTCACGTTGCCTGAGGCTGGGAACTGGTTCCAAGCTAGGGAGCGGGCTTTGGCCTGGGAGGGTAAACAGCAGCACCTGGGCGCAGGGAACAAAGCCCGAAGGGCGTACCATCTCCATCAGTTGCCCGTCGTCGAGCAGCTGGAGGAAGAGGCGCTGCGCGCCCCGGCGACTTGCGTGAATGGCCGCCTTTTCCAGAAGCTCGCAGCAGGGGACATCATCGTGTCGAGGAGTCACCAGGTGGTCTACGACCCATGCGGTAGGGCCCGAGCGTGGCCTGGCCGATGCCAATCCGCTTGCCTTCAAGCCCTTTCCCGCTACCCAGGCAGCGCCTCGTGGCCTGGCACGAAGGTACTCCCAGAGAAAGCCGGCAGGGGAGAAGAGGCGGTGTCCGCCCCAGGCGGCTCCCCAGGGGTTGATGGCCCAGTCGGGTTCCCCTAGCGCCGCGATGCGGATGGTGTCGGCAACTGTTATTGGATGGGTCATGCCCTAGTGAACACCCACCATTTTCAAGAAGTATTGGTGGAAGCGGGTGTCTTCAGTGAGCTCAGGGTGAAAAGATGTCGCCAGCATTCCATCCTGTTGGGCCGCCACTACCTCTCCCTTCTGGGAAAGGCTGGCCAGCACTGTTACGTTCTTGCCCACGCTCAGGACCTTTGGGGCGCGTATGAACACTGCATGGAACGCCGTTTTGGTTTGAAGGACCGGCACGGGCAGGTCTGCCTCAAAGCTGTCCACCTGTCGCCCGTAGCCGTTACGTTGGACCTCTATGTTCATGAGGCCAAGGGGCTCTGGACGGTCCTCCGTCAGCTTGGTGGCCAGAAGGATCATCCCTGCGCAGGTCCCCCAAACCGTCATGCCGGACCGTACTCGCTCTTTCAATGGTTCTCTCAGGCCGTAGATATCCATGAGCCGTGCCATTGAGGTGCTTTCCCCTCCAGGGATTATCAGCCCGTCCAGCCCATCCAACTCTCCTGGAAGCCGCACCTCACGCGGCTGGACTCCCAGCTTTTTCAGCGCGGCCAGATGCTCGGCAAAGTCGCCTTGCAGTGCCAGGACACCTATGGTTGCCAACTTTACCAGCCCCGGACTGACAGTAGTTGCTCCTGCTTGAGTGTGCGAACGTCCAGCCCGGGCATGGCCTCGCCCAGGCCCTTGGACACCTCAGCGATGATGTCAGGGTTGTTGAAGTGGGTTACTGCCTTGACGACGGCCTTGGCCACCAGCTCGGGCCTGCTGGCCTTGAAGATGCCTGACCCCACGAAAACGCCATCGGCCCCTAGCTGCATCATCAACGCAGCGTCGGATGGAGTGGCCACGCCGCCTGCGGCAAAGTTCACCACGGGCAGCCTGCCTAGCGTTTTGACCTCTCTCACTAGGTCTAGCGATGCGCCAAGAATCTTGGCCTCGGCCTGAAGCTCGTCCTCCGTCATGTTCTGAATCTTGCGGATCTCACCCATTACGGCGCGCATGTGTCGCACAGCCTCAACGATGTTACCGGTGCCCGCCTCGCCTTTGGTTCGCATCATGGCCGCGCCCTCGGCAATCCGCCGCAGGGCCTCGCCCAGGTCCCGGCATCCGCAAACAAAGGGCACTTTGTACGTGTGCTTCCAGATATGGTTGCTTTCGTCCGCTGGGGTCAGAACTTCCGACTCGTCTATATAGTCCACGCCCAGCGACTCCAGCACCTGGGCCTCTACGAAGTGGCCGATACGGCACTTGGCCATGACTGGAATGGTGACTGTTTTCATGATGGCCTGGATTATCACGGGGTCTGCCATGCGGGCCACACCCCCAGCGGCGCGTATGTCCGAGGGGACCCGTTCCAGGGCCATGACGGCGCAGGCCCCGGCATCTTCAGCGATTTTTGCCTGCTCTGCCGTCACCACGTCCATGATGACGCCGCCCTTGAGCATCTGAGCCAGGCCACTCTTCACCTGCCACGTACCCTTTTCCATATGCGGGTCTCCCTTGCTTATTTCTTGCCAGTGATGGTAAAGCCATTATAATGCGGCGGCGGAGTGGTTAGCAATGAAGGGGGAGGGACGGCAAGGTCCTAACTTGAAGCTCGAATCCAGGATCTCGCCATGGCTAGCCATGGCTGCTGCGGTTCCACAATCTCTGCTTGCTCGAACGAAACCCAATAGCAACGCGTGGGTACGCCGCAGTCGCACGTGGAAGGCCATTCGTCTGAAAGCTCTTCGGATGTGCGGAGCAGATACACCCAACGACGTCGTTCCTCTCCCTCCCATTCCTCGTCTCGAACGCCCGCGAGCGCAACAAGTTGACCATGAACGCCGGTCTCTTCTAGCAATTCACGAATAACGGCCTCGCCTGGTAGCTCATCCGGTTCGACGGTGCCAGCGGGGAGTTGGATCATGATGCCACTATCTTCGAGCGGGTGATCGAATACTAGCAGCTCAATTCCAGCCCTACCCTGGCGGGCGACGATCGCGGTGACTTTCTTGACCCGTTCTTCGCTCATTTAGCCGTGTCGTTCAAACGTTCGAACCTCGGCTGCTCCGCTCGTATAGTTCCACGCTCGTCCTGAGCTCGTCAAAGGGAATAAGCGGGCGCTCCCTACTGCGTGCCCGCCCGCCTCTTCGTAGCCTTGCGCACCAGGGGCAGCACATCCTCCAAGAAGGCGTAGAGCTGCGACAGCGGGTCCAGGGAGGCGAAACGCACGATGACCTCTTGCGCGCCGGCGGCGTGATAATCCATGATGCGTTCTGCCACAGCCTCCGCCGGCCCGAAGGGGCCCCATCTCTCCGCCCAGAAGTTCAGTCCATAGTAGCGGCGGATGAAGTCATCAGCCTCTCGGAAGGCGGCGTCTTTATCGTGGTTCACGTTGACAGTCATGTAGAAGGCCGTCTGGAATGCGTCGGGGTCTCGTCCGGCCTCGGCGGCGTAGCCGCGCACCATGCCCAGGGTCTCGCCGTACTGCGAAGGCGTGTCGCTGATGCCCATGACACCGTCGGCGTAGAGGGCGGCGCGGCGGTACTGCCCGGGCGAGCCTGTGGTCTTGTGGCAGGCCAGGAGCATCGGCACGCCCCCAGGCTGCACGGGCCTGGGCAGCATCGCCGCCTTCTCCACCTGGAAGTAGCGTCCCGTGAAAGTGACCGCGTCTTCCGTCCAGAGGCGATGGCACACCTGCGCCAACTCCGTCATCCGCCTGCCGCGTTCCTGTGGCGGGACTCCGACTGCCAGCCACTCCTGCTTCTGCTCGTCTGTAAACACGCCGCCTACGCCCATTCCAAGGACAAGGCGACCGCCGGAAAGCACGTCCACCGTTGCCGCCATTTGGGCCAGCTGCACGGGCTGTCTCAGTGGGCCCAGCATGACTGCGGTGCCAAGCCGTACTCGGCTGGTCTTCATGGCCAGCGCCGCCAGGGTAGCCAGAGGCTCTAGCCGGGGCTTGGATAGGAGGCTGTCGCCCACCCAGATGGAGTCCAGGCCCGCCTGCTCCGCCTGCTCCGCCATGGCGAACAGGGGCGACAGGTCGGGATGGGCGCCATCTTTCAAGATGACGCCCCGCGTTGGCAGGAGGATACCCAGCTTTGGCGCTACGGATTTCATCATGAGCGCAACACCTGCTTTCTTATAGGATTCTGTCTGCCCCCAATGTCCGGAGCCTGGGAACGTAGTTTCTCTCTCCAGGAAGACAGGGCTACCTCAAGGTCTGGCCTCCTCTCCCTGTACAGAGCCAGGTCATGGGGTGTGTCCAGGTCAAAGGCCAGGCAGGGAGCAGTGGAAACATCCACAGGGACATTCGCCTTACGCGCCTCGTCCATGTGACGCTGGAAGCTGTCCTGACCGAAGAAAGTGCCAAATGCAAGGCCGCGAGGCACCAGCAGGGCGTTGGTGCCCCCATCCGCAGAAGCCCTGGCCAGCACAGCCTTCCGGAAGCCGTCCGAAAGTTTCACCAAGTCTTCCACGACCTGGGGCGTCAGAAGCCCCAGGTCGCCTGGCAGTACCAGTATGGCAGGTGCCCCCGCTTCAAAGGCAATGCGGATAGCGGGTCGCAGGGCATCGTTTAGCCCGCCGCCGGTGTCTTGCTGCCAGCGAGCCGATTCAAAGGCCGTGACATGCTGAACCAAGGCATCGCCGCCTATCACCCAGGTCTCCGTGGCGGCCACCTGCGCCACCACCGAAAGAACGTGCTGCAGGAGATGAAGCGATAGGGCGGCGCGGCCCTCGGCATCCAGCACGCTGGCCAGCCGCGACTTGCCATCGTAGGCGGGTTTCATGGGAACCAGCACTCTCAGATGTCGCTGGTTCGTCATGATTCCACCAACGTCTCAACTAGCTGGAGCAGTTCCCTGGCGAGACGCTCCTTGTCCGCGTCAGTTTCCATGATTGTGTCCATCACCTCTACGTCCATGCCCGCGGCCCGCACATCTGCAACGCGATGGGCGTCTTGCCTGTCCACCACCAGCACATCGCAAATGCCTGCCAGCCGGCGGGCCACGCCCACGCAACTAACCTCCTCCCCTAATTCCAGGAGCATCTTGGCCGCAGGCCCCCGCAGGGCATGGTCCCCCACGATGGGGCTGATCGCCACCATGGGGCCGCGAAACTCTTTCAGGTGCTCCATGACTCCAGGCAACGCTAGGATGGGGCCAATGCTCACCACAGGATTGGAAGGGCAGTAGACCACGGCTCCCGCGGTGTTCAATGCATTCTGAAATGCGGGAGACGCCTGGGCTTTCGAGGCCCCTGCGAACCGGACGTTTCGAAGGGATGGCTCACACCGGTGCTTCACAAAGTAGTCCTGGAAGGCGAGGGTCCCCTGGTCGGTTTCCACCATGGTGCGCACCGGATCGTCTGACATGGGGGCCAGAGCTGTTTTCACTCCCAGCTTGCCGCACAGATAGCGCGTGACCTCTGACAGTGTCCGCCCTTCGCGCAGAAGCCTGGTGCGCTCTATGTGGGTGGCCAGGTCCCGGTCGCCCAGGCCGAACCAGGAGTCGGCCCCGTACCTCTTTAGCATATCCAAGACACCGAAAGTGTCGCCTACCACGCCCCATCCAGTCGCGGGATTGGCCAGTCCTGCCAGGGTGTACATAAGCGTATCCAGGTCCGGCGAGACATGAAGCCCGTGGAAGACATCGTCGTCGCCGGTGTTGGCGACTATGACGAGCTGCCGAGGTGGAAGGACATGGGACAGGCCCAGGGCCAGCTTGGCTCCGCCTACGCCCCCAGCCAGTGCCAGAACAGGGCCGTTCATCAAGGTCTAGCCTTTTTGAAGCCAGGCCTAGTTGCTGGCCTCGGCCTTCTCTGCGGCGTGCTTGGGATGCTCGTACCGGAACTTATCCATTTTGATCAAGCGGCGGTAGGAGCCGAACCGCTCCTCGGGCTTGTCCCCAACCAGGTCCAAGGGGTCTGCACCTTCATCGCCGTCCTCGAAAACACGCTTGAGTTTGTAGCTGGTGTGCCTCTCCGCTGGGATTCTGCCTGCGCTTCGGATGATATGCCGTATCTCCTTTGGTTTGAGCAGCTGCCCGTACTGAGCACCGGCGGATGTGGATATGCTTTCGTTGATCAGCGTGCCGCCCATGTCGTTGACGCCGGCCCCCAGTAACACCTGCGCAAACCGCGCCCCCTCCTTTGGCCATGACACCTGTAAGTTTGGGATCCAATTGTTGAGCATTACCCTGGAGATGGCGTGTACCTTTATCACCTCAGTGCCAGTGGGCCCGGGGCGAATGCCTGGAATCAGCCCCTTAGTGAACATAGGGGCCTCGGTGTGCACAAAGCTCAACGGCACAAACTCAGTGAATCCTCCCGTTTGTTTCTGGATGTCCCGTAGCAGGGCGATGTGGCGGGCTATTTGCTCTGGGGTCTCCACGTGGCCGAACATGATTGTGGATGTGGTTGGTATCCCCATCTCGTGGGCCGTGGTGATGACCTCTATCCACTGGTTGACTGTGATGCGGCCTGGCGCGATGACGTCTCGTAACTCCTGGTCCAGGACCTCCGCAGATGTCCCAGGCAAACTGCCCACTCCGGCCTCTTTCAGGCCCTTCAGGTAGTCCCGGATGCTCCACTTGGAGCGAATGGAGCCGTACAGCACCTCTTCGGGGGAAAATCCGTGGATATGCATACCGGGTATGGCCTCTTTGATTGCCCGGCATAGCCTGATGTAAAGGTCGCCCTCCATCTTGGGAGGCAGGCCCGCCTGGACGCACACCTCCGTGGCTCCCAGGTCCCAGGCCTCTTTGGCGCGGCGCACAACCTCTTCCATCGGCAGAAAGTACCCCTCCTCCTCCCGGTGGTCGCGGCTGAAGGCGCAGAACCCACACCCTTTGATGCAGACGTTGGTGAAGTTGATATTCCTGTTGACGACGTATGTGACAATGTCACCCACCCGCCGCCTTCGTAACTCATCTGCCGTCATGACCAGAGCACTGAGCTCAAGCCCCGAGGTGCTGAACAGGGCAACAGCGTCCTCTACGGAGATGTCGTTGCCTTCCAGGGCATTGTCCAGGACGCGGCCAATGGCGGGGTCAATGCCGCCTATCAACCGTTCGAGAGCTGTCTCCGCCTGCGATGTTTTCGGATGTCCGTCAGGAGGTGTGTCCAACATAGCGTCCTATTCCCCCTTTCACATAGCCGTCTTCGTCCGTCATGGACTTGACGCGTCCCTCTAGCCCATCGCGCAAATAGCCGTCTTTGCTATCCAGGTACTCCGGATAGACGGGCAGCCGTGGCCTCAAAACAAAGCCCAGTTCCCGTGTCTTCTTGTCCAGCGTTGCAATCTGAGGCCAGGGCGCTTCTGGATTGACGTAGTCAATTGTTATGGGCGATATCCCTCCCCAGTCGTTGATGCCCGCCAGCAGGAACAGTGGATACTCCCTGGCGCTCAGGTTGGGCGGCACCTGTATGTTTGCCTCCGGGCCCAAGATCAGCCGGGCGACGGCCACTGTCCATAGCAGGTCATCGGCCACAGGCTCAGAATGGCCGCTCATGGCGGTGTTGGGCTTGGCCCGGAAGTTCTGGATGATGACCTCCTGGATGTGGCCGTACCGCTGATGTAGCTCCCGAATGGCCAGCAGGGAGTCCACACGCTCTTCCAGTGTCTCGCCTATGCCAATGAGGATACCAGTAGTGAACGGTATCTTCAACTTGCCCGCTGTCTCGATGGTCTTCATTCTTGCCCTGGGGTATTTGCTTGGCGCTAGCTCGTGGGGGCCGCCAGGCTCGCAGAGGCGCTGGCTTATGTTCTCCAGCATCACACCCATGGAGACGTTGACATCCCTCAACCCTTCCATCTCTCTGCGGCTCATTGTGCCAGGGTTGCCGTGGGGCAACAGGGAAGTCTCATCCAGCACAAGCCTGGAGACGTAGAGAAGGTACTCCAGAGTAGTCTTGTAGCCATGTCTTTGAAGCCACTCCTTGGCCTCGGGGTAGCGCTGCTCTGGCCTTTCGCCCAGAGTGAACAGGGCTTCGGTGCAGCCCAGCCTCTCACCTGCGCGAGCCACCTCCAGCACCTCTTCCGGTGTCATGTACAGATGTGGTGCCTGGGCCGGGTCCTGGCGGAAGGTGCAGTAGCCGCAGAAGTCGCGGCACAGCATGGTGAGTGGGATGAACACCTTGGGGGAGAAGCTGACATCATGGCCCTTGCCCCTATCGCGCAGGATGGAAGCAGCTTTGCAGATGGAGTCCAATTCGTCTGGCGCGCACCCCAACAGCATGTGAGCCTGCTCTTTGGATAAGACCTTCCCTTCCAGGGCTGGCTCCATGGCCCGCTTCATGCCGTCGGATAGGTGCCGCAGTGGGTCATTCACGTTCAAAAGCGCGGCAATCCTATCCGTTCCGTATGTGGCGGTGAGTCCCTTGCTAGATAGGCCTGATGCCATTGCTCATACA
>SHYF01000069.1 GCA_009692985.1 Dehalococcoidia bacterium | reverse complement strand
ATGAAGGCGCCTGGCTAGACCTACTAGGAGAACGGCTCCCTGCGCAGGGGGCCGTTTTGTTTGATACTGTCCACCACGTACTGGCCGGCGGCGAAGGCCTCGGACCAGTGTAGGGACGCCACGGCCGTCGCCGCATCGAAGGCGTTGCCACCAACGGCCATCGCTGCTAAAATTACAGTAGCTACCTGTCCATTCTTGTTGCATGTTCGTTCCGCAGTAGCTCAGTGGTAGAGCAGCCGGCTGTTAACCGGCGGGTCGTAGGTTCGAGTCCTACCTGCGGAGCCAACTTTTGGTTACTGGCAAGAAAGTTGCCACTGTCACTCCCCTGAGGTTGCCACCCCCCGATAGCATGTCTATAATCAATGCCATCTTGAGTATGGAGAAGCCCGATGTCGGAACAGAACAAGGCCGTTCTTCGCCGTTTCATCGAAGAGGTCTTTAACAAAGGCAACACAGCGGCCGTGGATCAGCTAGTCGCCCCTGATTTTGTGAACCACAACCCCTTGCCTGGAGCTACTCCTGATCGTGAAGGCTTTAAGAGAGGCATCGCCATGCTGCGGGCTGCATTCCCCGGCCTTCATTACATTGAGGAGGACATGATAGCCGAAGGCGACAAGGTCGTAGGGAAAGGAGTCTTTCGCGGAACCCACTTAGGTGAGCTGATGGGCATAGGTCCCATGGGAAAGCAAGTTAATCTGGCTGGCATAGCTATCTTCCGAGTCAGTGGCGGGAAAATCACCGCCCGCTGGGCAACGCTAGATATGCTAGGCCTGATGCAGCAGCTTGGTGTTATACCTGCGCAGGGGTAGCGTTCCGACGGTGTCGGGATTAGCCGATTGGTCGTAGGTTCGAATCTTACCTGCGGAGCCAAACTAGCTCCTGGCTATCTCACCTACGGCCTCAGCCGCGCGCTGCACCTCATCCTCTGTGTTGAAGAAGGCGGTGCATAAACGTATCGCGGGTGGCTCCGGCACCTGGCGGCCAGCGATGCGCCGCTCCCATACGCCTCCACCACCTGATGTGGCTCTATTTCCGCCACCGTAAACGTGACCAGTCCAGAACTCAACTCTGGTTCATCGGGGCACGTAAGTGTAATGCCAGGCAGGTCACGGAGCGTTCCTTTCAGCATCTTTGCCAGCTTTAGAGATCGTTCCTCAATATCGGCGCCGCCGATCCCCTGGTTGTAGGCGATTGCTTCAGTCATCCCGGCCTCCAGGGCCGTGCTGGTGGTACTCAGGGTGAATTTCCGGGGCGACGCCACGTTCATCTTCACATCCCGGGCAACCCGGTCCCATCCCTCGGCGGCGGCGGATGCCGGATACCTGGGTGTAATCTCCGGAATAAGCTCCTTGCGGAGATACAAGGCCCCCGCACCATCGGGGCCAAGAAGCCACCTGTGGCCGGGGATGGAGTAAGAGTCGCAGCCCAGCGCCTCCATTGGGAGATGGCCCAGACCAGCCAGTGCTCATGTATATCATGTTGCGGGTGACCGGGAACGCATCCCGTATGTGCGCTACGTTCATGTTGCCTCTAGACAATGCGCGGGGATTCTATCACAACTGGCGTACGGCTCCCCAGAGCCGTGGGGGCTGGCCTGAGTCTGGCATGCCTTATCCTGACCGCAAGCAATCGTTTTTGTTTGCTTGTGAGGGGGTGTCCAAGCTCCCGACTAAAGTTTGGCTGTTTCAAAGCACACGCTCATGGTGAGCTCAGTTTATCCTGAGCTAGCCGAAGGATCGAACCGTATGAGCGGGGCGACTACCGCTGACTCCCTCCGACGAACTCTTCGCTTTGCTCGAGGGCTTCGGCTCAGGGTGAGCGGTATTATCGCTTCTTTCGTAGTGAGCCTGTCGAAACCCTGCTAAAAAACCGCCAGTGGGCTTACAGGCGATCCAGTAGCGTTGCGCCACCTTAGCGGTGCTACCACAAACATGAACTCCCACTGGTTGAGCCTGCGGCACACCTCTACCACCTCTTCGCAGTTGCCCGCGTCTATGAGCCAGAGGCCCATGAACACGATGCCCACAGTATGTACAGGTATCCTTAAGCTTGCATAGTCACTTGGGGCCACGTCCCAGGAGGCGTCGGCCAAGGCCACGGAAATGCCACGCTTATGCAACCAAGGCAGCGTGGCGGCGTGCAGCCCCGGCCTGCCTTGCGCGACCGTAGGCGGCCCGACCTCCACGCGTCGCTTGTACCAGCCCATGCGGACAAGCAGCGCATCTCCTTCTTCCAGGTGGACTCCTTGGGCCTTCTCCGCTGCCTCCAGGTCTTCAGGGAAGACAGCCTCGCCAGCTTCCAGCCACGGCTTGCCCTTTAGCGCCGCGATGTCCAGGAGCACTCCCCGGGTCAGAATGCCATCCTTTAACAGTTCAATGCCGCCAACGGTGGCGCGCTGCTGGGCCGTAACCGCAGAGGCCGGTTTACCGTTGAACATCTTCCCGTTCCAGAACTGGTGGGGAGGCGTGTCAATATGTGTGGTGCTTAACCCGTGGAACTGTATGCCGATAAAGTCACCAGTGCCACCAGCCCCGGTGGGCGGTACCGTTTCGCCGCTGCTGGTCATGTAGTGCAAAGGGGGAGACATCACATCGGCTGCGGGCTCGGGGATGATGGGCCTGGCGCAGCTAACTGTGATGCCCTGGCGCACCAGCCGAGCCGCCTGGGTCCGCTTCTTGGGCGTGATGAGGTTGAGAGTTCCCAACATATCGTCCGGGCCCCACCGTCCCCAATTGCTCAGGGATGTCATGTAACCAATAACCTCTTGCTCCGTTGGAATCTTGGCTGTGGTCATAGGTGCCTCCTGTCTAGCTTGCTGGGCGGCATATTACTACAATGGCGGCTCCGCTGCATCTGTCTAATCCGTCCAATTCCGTTTGATTGCGCGGCGGGTGGCCAGTCTTCCTGCAGTTAGTCGTGCGTGCTAAGCTGTCTTCTCAATGACCATAAGTTCCAAGACGAACCCCCGCCACCTGTAAGCGTCCAGCGCCGACGATTTGGCCTTATTGACAGCCTACTTTTTCAGGGGTATCTTCTGCGGTGTTGGTTCCATTGTCGTCCAACAAGCCAAGCTCCAAAAGGCAGTCGCTGTGAATAGCTTTGGAGCCAGCGCCAGTGAAGAGTGCTAGTGAAAAGTGAAGGAGGTCAGGTATGACGATTACCAAGACGATGGTGCCTTATCCTATAATGCCTGTGCCCAACGAGCAGACGCAACCCTACTGGGATGGCACCCGCGAAGGGAAGATCATGATTCAAAGGTGCCAGAAGTGCGGGTTCTACAATCACCCCCCGCTGTACATCTGTATCAACTGCAAGGACCGGGATGCTGCCCTGGTATTTGAGCAGGTGAGCGGCCGGGGGACCATCTACACTCACTACATCTGCCACGACAACTCCATTGCGGGGTTTGAGAATAAGGTGCCCTACCCGGTGGTGATTGTGGAGTTGGAGGAGCAGAAGGGGCTGTTTATCATGAGCAACCTCTTGAACTTTGAGTACGATGCTTATGGAAGTGAGATCAAGCCGGGGATGCCTGTCGAGCCTGTGTTCGAGAAGGCCAGCGAGACAATAACGGTGGTGCAGTACCAGCCGGCCACTCAACGAAGGCCTCGCCAGGCGGCTGGCTCCAGAGGCTCGCGAAAATAATGGGTGACTCTGGTAGGCTGCTGAAGAAAGGGCGTCCTGATGGGCGAAGGAGTTCTTCGTCACCCTGCTAGGGAAGACGAAGTGGGTTAGCTAACAGGTAAGGAGGGCGATGCCATGCCTTTGACGTGGAGTAAAGGAAAGAGACCAGTTTTCGTAGGAGCGGGACAGACACTGAACCGCCGCTACAGCGGAAGGAGCGTTGCCAGCCTGGCCAACGAGGCTGCGCTTATGGCCATCGCAGACGCTGGGTTGAAACCGAAGGACATTGATGGATTGTCCTCTTGGCCTAACCCGGCTCACCAGGTTGCCCGCAATGTTGCAGGCTACGACCGGCTGGACGTCCGGGCCATGATGGACTTCATCCCTTTGGAGAACGTCCGGTGGTATAACCAGAACGAGATTCCGCCGGCGGGATCAGCAGGGATGGTGATCTCGGCGGCCCTGGCGCTGGGGACAGGTGCGTGCAACTACGCTCTTGTTTTCCGTTGCGGACACCACCCGCCTGGGCTGCGATACCAGGGCATTAGCGCCAGGCAAGCGCCTGGAAACGCGGGGTTCGCGCTGACCTACGGCCACGGCGTGGGCGGCGCAGGGCAGGCCCACCACTTCCAGCGGTACCTGGACAAGTTTGGCGCCAAGCGGGAAGAGATGTACACCGGGTACATTCAGTCCGCCAACCACAATGCCCAGCTCAACGATTCCGCCGTCTGGAAAGGCCGAACCATTACACTTGACGACTACATGAACGCCCGGCTCATTGCCTACCCCATGTCCGTTTTCGACAACGACATGCCAGTGGACGGCGTGAAGTGCGTGGTGATGACGACTGAGGACCGGGCCAAGGGGACGCCGCATCCAGGCGGGTATTTCGCGGGCATGGCCATGAACCAGTGGCAGTTGCTGAAGGGAGGAATCATTCAGCCACTGGAGGCCATATATGAGGCGGAGGCGGTGATGGCCAAGAACCTGTACGAGAGCGGCGGGCTGCACCCCGAAGACGTGGACCTGATTCATGTGTACGATGGGTTCAGCCCCATGGTGTGGAACCACCTGGAAATTTTCGGCTTCTGTAAGATTGGTGAGGCCCACGAGTGGACTCAGGGCGGCACGATAGCCCTGAATGGCCCCCATCCTGTGAACACATCTGGCGGCAACCTGGGTGATGGCCGCGTCCACGGCATGACCCACGTCTACGAGACGGCGGTTCAGATGATGGGAACGGCTGGCCCCAGGCAGCTCAAGAACCTGCACGTGGCAATATGTGAGACAGGCCCATTTGGCAACGGGTCCAGCTTCCTGTGCACCAAGGATTAGCTATCGGAAAACCCTCACCCCCTCTTATCCCCCTCTCCCGCCCGAGGCGGGAGAGGGGGAAGAAGGAAATCTGGGGGATACCCCCAGACCCCCAGCAGAATCCCGACAGGTCGGGACTCTGGACTCCCAGTGAGACGGGTTTGAGATGAAGATAGGGTGACAGATTGAAGATAGGTATAATCTCCGACATACACGGGGACGTGCGTGCGCTGCGGAGGGCGCTGGATGAGATGCAGCCGGTGGACCGGGTGCTCTGCGCCGGCGACCTGGTGCTCCAGTACCGCTTCTCCAACGAAGTATTTGACATCATACGGGAGCGGGGCATTCTCACCGTCAGAGGGAACCACGAGGAGGCCATCCTAGCGTCCGGCGGGGAGCCGCTTCGCAATTCGGGGACTATCTCACCGGCGAACTTGGGGATGCTGCAAACTCTGCCGCAATTCCTGGAGATGCAACTCGACGGCAAGCGCCTGGTGATGGTGCACACCAGCCCGCTGGACCCCGCCAACGACATACGGCTGAGGCAGGCGTTGAATGGGACCCATCTTCCGGAGATGGACGCCGACATACTGGTGGTAGGGAACACGCACCGGACGATGATAGGCCAGGTGGGAAACGCACTGCTCATCAACCCGGGTTCTCTGGGCGAACCCAGGGACCCAGCCAACCCGTATAAGCGCACCTACGCCGTGCTGGATACAGCTACCTGGGAGGCAGTAATCCAGGGATTCACCCAGCCGTTCTAGCAGGGTGATGGAAAACTCTTTCGACCATCCCCCTGACCCCCTTTCTGACCAGGAAGGGGGTGAAGATTGAATCTGGGGGACACCCCCAAACCCCACCCCTTCGGCTTCGCTCAGGGCAGGCTCCGGGGCAAAGCCCCTCTGGCCTCCCCTCTTTTCAGAAGCCCTACCTCACACCAGGGGCGAAGTCCAGGCCGATGTGCCCTGTTTCCACTAGCTTCTCGTATTCGGCCCTGCCTACGCCTAGCAACTCCCTGTACACGTGCTCGTTGTGCTCGCCCAAGCCCGGGGGGCCAAGCCGGACGCCGAGAGAGGCGTTCCTCATCTTGGTTATGAAGCCAGGGTACAGGTGGGTGCCTGTATCCTGGTTGGACTGTTCCACAAAGAAGCCCCTGGCTTTAAGTTGCGGGTCTTCAAAGGCATCGGCGTCGTTCAGGACAGGGCCGGCGGCAATGCCATGCTTCTGCAACAGGTGCATAACATCGTAGTAGTCATGGCGCATGGTCCAGGCCCCGACCAGCTTCTCCAGCGCGTCCTCGTTCTTGCGCCTGCTCAGCGCATCCTTGAAACGGGCGTCTCTGGCCCAATCCTCTCCAACAGCCAGGCAGAAGCCATCCCACTCTTCATCGCTTAACACGCTGATGCTCACCCATTTGTCATCGCCCAGGCATCGGAAGTTGCCTGAAGGAACGGCTATCGGGTCTCTGTTTCCCATGGGGCCCTGGACTCTGCCGTTCATGGAGAAATCCATGTAGGCCTGGGGGAAGTATGTCATGAAGTTCTCAGACAGGCACATATCTATGACCTGCCCCTTGCCTGTGCGATCGCGGTAGTTCAGGGCAGAGACGACGGCGAACACGGCTGCGATGCCCTCTGCCGGGTCTGCCGCTACAGCGCCCCAAAGGGTGGACGGGTCCTGGTCCCGGTATCCTCGCAGGGAAGCGTGGCCCGATGGCGGGTCTATCGAAATTGCCATGGCCCTGTAGTCACGGTATGGCCCTGTATCGCCATAGGCGGACATTTTGCAGAATATGATGTCGGGCTTCTCCTTGCGGAGCATATCGTAGGATATCCCCAGCTTGTCCATGGCGGTGGGCACGTAGTTCTCAATGAAGACGTCGCTCACCCTTACCAGTTGTTTGAACACCTCCATGCCCTCGGGCCTGGTCACATCCACAGTCATGCTCATCTTGTTGCGGTTTGAGCCATTGAAAGTGGCGTAGCGGTTCCAGGGGCGCTTGCCAGGGTCATCATTGGGGTACCCCATTGTGCCCTTGGCCGGCCGGGCGAACTGGCCGCGAGTGGTAGGCGCGAAGTGTTGGATGGACTCCACCCTAATCACCTCGGCGCCGTAGTCCCCCATGAACATGCAAGCGTAGGGCCCGGCGTATACCACAGTCATGTCAAGGATTCGTACACCTTCCAGTGGCATCTTTCCCATAGCAAGCCTCCTAATTATGGCCTAGCAGGGCGTTGAACAACCTTCTTCGCCCATCCCCCTTACCCCCTTCCTGGCCAGGAAGGGGGTAAGAATTATGTCTGGGGGATACCCTCAGACCCCCACCAGAGGGGCGAAGCCCCTCTGGACTCCCCTTCTTAAGTGCCTGCTATATGACGCCGATCTCCCTAAGCTTGACCAGGTCCTCCCTGGCATATCCAAGCTCCGAATAGACCACCTGGTTGTGCTGCCCCAGGGTGGGCGCGGGACGGCGCAACATCCACGGTGTCTCCTGCATAAGGAAAGGCCGTCCAGGGTACTTGAGTTTGCCTGTTATGGGATGGTCTACCTCTACCATGAACTCGCGGTATTTCACCTGCGGGTCTTCGAACACCTCGTCAATGGTGTACATAGGGGAGCAGATGTTGTGGAACTTCTGCCCCATTGCGAATATCTCCTGTTTTGTGTGCTCCATGCACCAGCCAAGGAATACGGCATCATACTCGTCCTTAATATCTGGGTCTCTCTGGGCCTCGGGCGTGTAGAACTTTGGGTCCATCAGCTCTGGGGGATTCCCGAGCATCTCAGTCACCCTTTCCAGGCGGGGGCCGCCCGCGGAGAACATAACATACCCGTCGGCGCACGGGAAGTAGCCCGAGGCAATGGCACCCCCGGCGGTAGCGCCACGAGGTGTTATCCTGCCACTGTACTGGTAGATGACCAGGGATGTCAGCCTCCGGTCTATGGTGCCGGCCTGGGTCTCAAGGATGGATATGTCTGCGTGGTCTCCGGCGCCATGGCGCTGCATCCCGTAGTAGGATACCGTGGTTGCCATGGCAGCTACCGCCCCGGAGTGATACAGCGATGGAGTCCCGCCGTACTTCACTGGTTCCCTTTCGCCCGAGCCGCTGGACTGCATGGGCCC
>SHYF01000068.1 GCA_009692985.1 Dehalococcoidia bacterium | reverse complement strand
GGACACAAGGTTAATTCCAAGGTGTACGCCATGGTGGTGCCCGGTTCCTTCGCCGTGAAGCAGCAGGCCGAGGCAGAGGGGCTGGACCGCATATTCAAGGACGCTGGCTTCGACTGGCGGGAGGCGGGATGCTCCATGTGCCTGGGCATGAATCCGGACATACTTCAGCCAGGTCAGCGTTGCGCCTCCACCTCCAACCGCAACTTTGAGGGGCGACAGGGCCCTGGTGGCCGTACCCACCTGGTCAGTCCTCCGATGGCGGCGGCGGCGGCCATTGCGGGCCATTTTGTGGACGTACGGGAGTGGAAGTAGATGGGTACGGCCACTTCGGATTATCAACGTTAGAAGGTAGAACTATGGCTGTCTTTGAAAAGCCTCCTACGCCTGAGTGGACTGAAGAATACCTGATACTCGATTTGCTCCATAAGAACGGTTCGCTCACTACAGCTAAGTTGTGGGAGTTCGTCCATGACAATCAGCGCAGCGCGATGAAGACGATCTTTGGCTCCGCTGACCGAGTTCACAGCAGGCGCAATTTTTATTACTGGCTGCGCTCACTAGACCATGAAGGACTCATAGACAGGGAAGAAGGTATGGCGTCCATTACTGGCTATGGGCGTTGGCTCGCAGATGCCAATAAGGACGAGTTCTTGGTGCGTAACAATTTCTTGAGCACTTGGGTATGCCATGCGTGTAGTGGCCGAGAGCGGGCTGTATTGACTGCCCCTGCGATGGGAACCTTTGCAACATCAAAAAACAGAGTCTCTGTTGATGCTGAATGTCCTTCGTGCCATACGACATTTTCACATCATCCACTTCCCCAAAAAATGGATGGCCTAGGATTCGCTCAGTTTTATAACAATGCGGTTGGTGACTTGTCACGGATTCTTCCTGTAACAGCGGAACCAGTTGCCTTTTAGTTGGAACATGAAGCGCATCGAGCGCACGGGCTTCGAAAGTCAAGCGTCTTGACGTTCAAACGTCAAAGCGCTACGTTTGGTCTATGAAAACATCACAGAAACGCGCCACGGTCTACTTCGACCCGCAGCTTCATAAGGCGCTGCGAGTAAAGGCGGCGGAGACGGAGACCACCATCTCTGACCTGGTCAACGAGGCGGTGAGGCTCAGTTTGGCCGAGGACGCGGAAGACCTGGCGGCCTTCGAGGAGCGCGCCGGGGAACCCGACCTTGTCTTCGAAGATGTGCTGAAAGACCTGAAGAAGCGTGGCAGAATATAGGGTCCTGATCAAACCCTCCGCCGTCAAAGAGCTTGAGGCTATCCCGAAGAGAGATAGGCAGCGAGTCGCAGCGAAGATACGCTTCCTTTCGCAGAGTCCGCGGCCGCCTGGCTGTCAGAAGCTATCAGGGCAGGAGAGGTATCGTATCCGGCAGGGTTCCTATAGGGTAGTCTACTCGGTTTCCGACAGGGATGAGGTTGTGCGGGTTGTGAAGATAGGCCACCGACGGGATGTGTACAAGTAGCGATGGTTCGACCCTTCGACTTCGCTCAGGGCAGGCTTGCTCACCACGAGCATGGTAAGAAGTAAGTCGCTTACTTCAAAAGGGGAAGAGAGATTATTGCCGCTCACCCTGAGCCTGTCGAAGGGAGCGAGCGGAGGATAGGCCCGCTCCTACTCCCCCTCCGGGCCAAGGCCCGCCATGTAGGCGCACAGTATGGTATCATTACTCCTCAGTGCAGAGGCTACGAAATACCCTATTCTTTGTAGGTAGATTTACATAACAAACTAGGAGAGAGCAGTATGGAATCTTTGCGAGATCTTCCCATAATGGGGATCGTACCCATAGCGGGTGTGTTCGCCGTGCTATTCGCCATGTACCTGATGTGGGACGTGCTCCGGCGCGACACAGGTAACGACGCCATGAAGGACATCGCCGACCGCATTATGGAAGGGGCCAAGGCATTCATCGGCCGGCAGTACCGCACCATCGCCATGCTGGCCATCGTCGCCGCCGTGGCTATTGCCCTCGTCCTGGCCCTGGTCACCAACGTACCGCCAGATGTGAACCACGACGGTGTCATGGACAACGCTGACAAGATAGGCCTGGGATGGCGCACCGCCGTCGCCTTCCTGGTTGGCGCTCTCTGCTCCGGCGTCGCTGGCATCGTGGGCATGTACGTCTCCGTCAAGTCCAACCTGCGAACCGCCGCCGCTGCCATGAAGGGCCTTGGGCCTGCCGTCCAGACTGCCCTGCGCGGTGGAGCGGTCTCAGGCTTCCTGATCGTCGCGCTCAGCCTCTTGGGCGTCAGTGCCATGTTCTACGCCTTTGGGGGGAGCAGCAACCCGGAGCTGGCCCCATTCCTTATCGTGGGCTTCGGCTTTGGAGCCAGCTTCGTCGCCCTCTTTTCCCAGCTCGGCGGTGGCATCTACACCAAGGCCGCAGACATGGGCGCAGACCTGGTGGGCAAGGTGGAGGCTGGCATTCCCGAGGACGACGCACGCAATCCAGCCGTCATCGCCGACCTGGTGGGCGATAACGTGGGCGACTGCGCGGGCCGCGGCGCTGACCTCTTTGAGTCCACCGCCGCCGAAAACATTGGGGCAATGATCCTGGGAGTCATTATTTACCTGGCCATCAAAAACGTGCCAGGAATCCCCCATCCAGAGTATTTCGTTCTCTTCCCACTCGTCATCCGCTCCTTCGGCATCTTTGCCACCGCTCTTGGCCTTCTCTCCGTCGACTCCCCACTCCCCTTCTTCAAGATGAAGGAGAGCGACGATCCCATGGGCGCGCTGAACAAAGGCTTCTTCCTTTCGGTGATCGTCTCCATTGCCTTCCTGGCCCTCTCCACAAACATAATGCTGGGACAGGGAGGTATCCAGTGGCAGTTTTACTTCTACGCTGGCCTGGTGGGCATCGCCACCAGCGTGGCCTTCGTTTTCATCACCCAATACTATACTGAGTTCAAATACCGCCCCGTAAGGGACATTGCCAATGCGGCCCGGACCGGCCCCGCTACCTCTGCTGTCATGGGGGTCTCCGTTGGTTTTGAGTCCACCTTTTCCACCGCCGTGGTCATCGGCGCCGCCCTGTGGGCGTCCTTCGCACTGGGCCAGCAGGCCGACATCCCCGGCGTCACAGATATCCGCGCCGGCCTCTTCGGCACCGCTGTTGCCACCATGGGCATGCTAATGACCGCAGCCTACATTCTCGCCATGGACACCTTTGGCCCCATTACCGATAACGCCAATGGCGTCATTGAGATGTCCGGCAATCCAGGCGATGCGCGCAAGGTCACCGACCGCCTGGACGCCGTCGGCAACACCACCAAGGCCTTGACCAAGGGCTACGCCGTCGGCTCAGCGGGCCTGGCCGCCTTCCTTCTCTTCTTCGCCTACCTGGACGAGGTGGTCAAAATTGACCCCAACGCGCTTACCATGACTAATGCCGCCAACCAGCTAGTAGAGGTTATCAACCTGGCTGATGTGAGAGTCTTCGTGGGCGCTCTCATGGGGGCCATGCTCGCTTTCCTATTCAGCGCCCTGGCCATCCGAGCCGTCTCCAAGACGGCCGGCGCTGTCATTGAAGAGGTGCGACGCCAGTTCCACGAGAACCCCAAGATAATGACTGGCGAGGTCCGCCCCGACTATGCTCGGTGCGTGGACATTACCGCTCGCGCTGGCCTGCGTGAAATGGTGTTGCCCGGCATCGTCGCCATCGTGGTTCCAGTCACAGTTGGCATCGTCCTGCGCCAGGAGGCGATGGGCGCATTTCTCATGATAGGCACCATCAGCGGCATCCTGCTGGCCAGCGTACTGAACAACTCAGGCGGCGCTTGGGACAACGCCAAGAAGTTCGTGGAGTCCGGCGCCATGAAAGACGAGAATGGCAAGCCGGTCTTGAAAGGCTCCCAGATCCACGCCGCCGCCGTTGTCGGCGACACCATCGGCGATCCGTTCAAGGACACGGCTGGGCCATCCCTCCACGTCCTGGTGAAGCTGCTAAGCACCATCACCCTGGTCCTGGCACCGATATTCATTTAGAAGACGGCGACAGCCTCTGCAACCAGAATCTACAACCCAGACCCCCGGCTCAAGTCGGGGGTTCGGTTTTTCTTCTGCCACGTAGGTCGTGGTCGGACGCTCGTGGTGAGCCTGATGGTACATCTCGGTCTCCTTGATCATTTCCCTGGCCACTGGAGAAGCGGGAGTGCGACATCATCAGCGAAGATAGAGATGTCGCACTCCCGAACTATTCCGGCCGGGCCATGGCCAAGACCTGTTCTCTGGTGATCTGGATCCGGTGCACTTCGCGGGCATGGCGCTGGGCCTGACGCACCAGGTCATTATCGTCCCGACCCTTGATCACTACTCCGCATTCACACGTGAATATCTTGGCCATTTCCCATGCCTCCTGGAGCTTTTTAGCAGAGTCTACGCCTTTCCGGCGGCTAACGCTTTCACATCAGATGTGGTCAGGCCTTTGCCGCCAATGCCCCAGTCGCCGCTCCTGACCTCTTCTACAATGACCCAGGTGACTGGACGCAGGTTCTCCCCTTCGATAGAAACCATAGTGTCGGTCAGCTTTCTGAGCATTTCGTGCTTCTGGCCCTCAGAGAATACACTCTCGATCAGCTTGACTTGAATAAGTGGCATATCAAACTCCTTTTCGACTTGTTGCTTGTGTTGTTGCAAACTTGTGAGACTTTCTATCCTGCGGGTAAGTGGTGTTATGCTGCCTGCAGTATGATCCAGAGCACCATTACTATCATGAGCGTCTGCTCTGCAAGGACCGCCATTTTCATGGTGATCAGATTCGCAAAATAGCCGAAGAAGACTATCTGCGAGATCGAATACAGAAGCAGAGCTTCCGAATATGGCAGATCGTTGCCGCGTGCCCGGGCCCAAAGCCAGACGCCGATACCCAGGAACAGAACATGCGTCACCACGTACACCGCCTTTGGCAGGTCATCCAGAAACTTCCCAACCGGTAACCGATTCCGTCCAGTCATAGTGAACTCCTCCTTTCTTCTTGTGTGAATCAACCCGTGGTGTCAAAATACAGCATGCCCATTGGCGCAAAGTTGGAGAATCATTGGAGGTTTGGCTGAGTGTCCACGCGTGTGTACATAACTGGGCGGATGTACATTGAAAGTGCAGGAAGGTTTGTGGATGAGCAACAATTCCCGGGCCGCCAGGGCCGTATCTTGTTTGCTTATCTAATCTGCCATCGCCAGCGACCCATGACGCGTGCCGAGCTTGCCGATGCTCTTTGGCCGGAAACGCTTCCGCCATCCCGGGAAACGGCGCTGAACGCTTTGATTAGCAAGCTGCGCGGGTTATTGAACGGAATAGGACCGTCGGTCCCAATGACGTTAGCTGTCGCCTCTGGGGGCTATCTCCTTCAAGTCGGCGATGGCACCTGGATAGACAGGGAGGCCGCAGCCGAGGCGATAGATCAGGCGGAGGGAATGGTACGTTCCAACGACTGGAAAGGCGCGTGAGCGCCAAGCAACATTGCCGCCATCACGGCGCGCCAGCCGTTTCTTGGCGGAGAGGAGGCTGAATGGATCAGTCGCGAGCGTGCTCGGCTGGACAGCATACTAATACGGGCGCTCGACTGCCTGTCTGAAATATGGTTGCAAAATGGGGAGCCATCTCTGGCTCTTGGGGCGGCCCGTGAAAGCGTTGCGATGGAGCCATATCGTGAAACGGGCTACCAGCGTCTCATGCGTATTCATGTCGCGCTGGGAAACCGCGCCGAGGCGCTGCGCGTCTACGAAAGTTGCCGTTTGCTATTTGCGGAGGAGCTAGGCTCGGACCCTTCACCTGAAACCCAGAAGATATACGCAGAGCTGCTATGCCCTTCGTAGTGAAAACACCCCTACTCTATCCCCATCTCCTGCTTCACTTCTCGCACCGCCGTCATCATGTTGCGCAGCTTGCCCAGGGACTCCTCTTCGGTACGTGTCTTCAAGCCGCAGTCGGGGTCTATGTAGAGGCGATCTGGCGGGAAGACCTTTAGCCCCCGCTTGATGCGCTCCTTGATAAGCTCCACCGTTTCGATTACGTGGGTATGGACATCCGTCACGCCCATTGACATGGCCTTTTTGGTGGGATGCTGGCGGAACATCTCTAGCAGGTCGAAATTGCTGTTGGCCAGCTCCAGGTCCAGGTTGTCCACCGGCAGGTTGACCAGGCGGTCATAGACTAGGCCGAAATCGCCATAGCAGATGTGGGTGATGGTGTGGGCCTTCAGCCCTTTGGTGACAATGCCAAGTGCCCGGGATGCCAGCTCCATCTCTTCGGGTCTGGTGGATATGGCCGGCTCGTCTATCTGGATGTACTTGGCTCCGGCGCGTTCCAGATCAAGCGCCTCATCGTGAACGGCGCGTGCCAGGTCCAGGATGAACGCCTCACGCGAGGGGTAGTGCTCGTTGAATGACCAGTCGGCAATCGTGTATGGGCCGGTGATCATTCCCTTGACAGGCCGCTTGGTAAGGCTCTGGGTGTACTTCCACCATTCGATTGTGATTGCGGCGGTGCGGCCTACCGGCCCCACAGCGATGGGCTTGCGGTAGTACCGGTTGCCGTAGGAGCGCACCAGGCCGCTTATCTTGAACCCCTTCATGTTCTGCGCGAAATACTCCACCATGTCGCCACGGTACATCTCGCCGTCTACCAGGATGTCTATGCCCAGCTCCTCCTGCAGGCGCACCCACTCCTGCGTGGCCTGGCGCTCCAGCAGTTGCAGCTCCTGGTCGGACATTTCGCCCCGGGAGTGTTTGTTGCGAGCGCTCATCAGGTAGTCCGGTTTTGGAAAGCTGCCGACGGACGTGGTAAGTAGACCTTTAGTCATTACGACTTCTCCATTCCTCCCAAAGTTGCGCCGCTCTTAGCAAAGTGATGTATAGCTCCTTCGACCGACTATCCCCCTGGCCCCCTTCCTGCCAGGAAGGGGGGTGAGAAGAATATCTGGGGGTATCCCCCAGACCCCCTCTGGACTCCCCTTATCCCAGCACCTCCTGGGCTTTGCGTGCCCCTTCCACCAGCCGTGCCAGCTTTTGGCGGGCGTTCTGCCTTGGCAGAAAGTCCAGGCCACAGCTTGTGCTCAGGTGCAACCGCTCCAGCGGGACATGGCGGCTAACCCGCCGCACCGCCGCCACTATCTCATCCACCGGCTCCAACCGCGTGTTGCGGGCGTCCAGCAGGCCCACGGCCAGCTCCTTGTCCTTTGGGAAGCCATCCAGCAAGTCGAAGTTGCCAGGCCCCCATGCAAAGTCCAGTCCAATCACCTGAAACGGTAGGCTGTACAGAGCAGGTGTCAGGCCAGACGCATCCTTGAAGTAGGTGCAGAGCGCCGTCTTGGTGCGCAGCCCGCGGGTAACTATCTCTGAAGCCTTCTGAAGCAGAGGCATGTCCTCTTTGTACTTCAGGATTGCCGGCTCGTCGAACTGGATGACAGGCGCTCCATCTGCCTGCAACGCCAGCGCCTCCTGGTTCAGCACCTGCGCCAACTCCAGCGCCAGGGTGCGCAGGTCTGCATAGCACCCCTGCTGGGACAGCCTGGCCAGGGTGTACGGCCCTGTGATGACTGCCTTGACCGGCTTGGAGCTGTGCGCCACCGCGAACCTGTAATCTTTGACTGTGATGGGGCCATCCCACGCCACCTTGGCCTGGGCTATTGGGTGCCGGTAGTACGTGTTGGAATCGAAGTAACGGATGAGGCCGTTGATTGTGAAGCCCTTGATACGCTGAGCCAGATAGGTCTGGCCGTCGTCCCAGCGAATATGCCCGTCTGTCACCAGGTCTATACCTGCATCCACCTGCTCCTGGATGGCCTCCTTGGTCACATCATCCTCCACCTGCTGAAGCTGTTCCAGTGTGATGCGCCCCTGGTCAAACTGGCCGATGGCGTTGCGCAGGCTTGGGGCCGTGGTGCCTGGCCCTATTTTGGGATAGTTGCCGACTACGGTGGTAATCAAGAGTTGGCTCTCCAAATTGAAGGGTGACAATTTTTAATCACGGACACTCTATTCTACCGAAAGCCTGTAGGCGGCGCAATGTATTGTGCCTGTCTGGGAATGCCTGTTTTGCATGGTCTAACCCAACCACAGTGTCAGAAGCTGTTTGGGATTTTGCTCCTTGGGGAGTGCAGAGGGGGCAAAGCCCCTTCTGCTGTGGGTCTGGGGGTATCCCCCAGCTTCTTTCTATCCCCCTC
>SHYF01000067.1 GCA_009692985.1 Dehalococcoidia bacterium | reverse complement strand
GTGCTTCTGCGCCTCTGTCGCCCACACCAATAAGGCGGGGGTGATGAAGTCTATAGTGAAAGGCCCCTGGGCCCTGAATCTGCCCAGCTCATCACTGAGGACAGTGGCGAGTTCTGGCGAAAGGCCGCCGCCTCCGTACTGTTTGGGGAGCGTGGGGAAGAGCCACCCCTTGGCGGCCATCTCTTTGTGCTTCTCCCGCCAGAACAGATACATCTCCTTGGTGAAGTCATCCTCTTCAAGAGGCGCCTTCATCTTCGGCGGAATGTTTGCTTCCAGCCAGGCGCGGACCTCCTTCCGGAATCGCTCCTGTGCTTCGGTGTAAGTGAGCTCAAAGTCCATAGCCGCTCCTTTCCTAGCTAGCAGGGAATGCTTACTTGGAGTTCTGCGCTACCCATTGGCAATAATCCCATAAAGGCACGGTATCAGTCCTTGGGTGATATTTAGCAGTGTAGTTAGCTCATTGCCAGAGTTCTGGTGGGATGTTAGCAGACAGCCTGGTCCCTGGCAATGGCGGCCCAGAGCTGCGTCTCCAAGCTCAAGCCGTGCCAGGCCGGCAGGCTCTCAACGTTGCCACAACGTGCTCCACGCCCGGTCGTGCCGCGACCACCCGGACAATGGCGATGTCCAGTCCCTGCGAGAGAGACTTGACCGCTTTTGCTGCACCGGCTGCGCGACCAAAGTAGCCGACCTTGAGTGCCATCTCCGGCGGGAACGCCTCTACCAACTGTTGCATTGAGGCGCCGCCATTCCGCATCTCGTCAAGGCGCTCCAGCGTTTGGGTAAAGCCCATCCGCTCAAAATGGGCGCGATAACCTAAGCTACGTTCCCTGGGGCCAGCGCCATGGCGGCCCAGGGCGTAGCCCAGCATGTTCCTCACGTAGGTACGCCGGGCCAGATCCATGTCATCGTCCACGCAGACGCGTATGTATTCCGCAACTGTGACCGATGATGGGTTCCGTCCAGTCCTCGCCGCACCCTCGGCAACGCGCTCCCTGCTCCATGCGATCTGCTCTGGAGTGCACCAGTTCAGGTCCACGCCGTCGGCCCGTTCGCCGCCCAGGCGCAGCATCTGTGGGCCCAATGCTCCCAGGTGCACGGGAGTGCGCGGTGGAGGTTCGATGGCCAGGTGCGCTCCACGGAGCGTCAAAGCTGTGCCTTCATATGTCACAGTCTCTCCGGCCACCAACGCTCGAACGGTGGTGAGGTAGTCGCGCATCAGCCCGATCACCGAGCCTTTTATGCCCAGAGCACGCCGCTCGTCTTCGCGATACAGTCCGCCACTTCCAATGCCCAGGATGAAGCGTCCACCTGTCCTGTCACTTACAGTGCCGCCGCCCATGGCCAGGGACATGGGAGTGCGCAGCGCCACGGGCGACACGGCGATGCCTGTGGTTAGGCCGCCTGGGACCACCTGGCGAGTAGCTTCCCAACGGATGGCGCATATCTGGAAAGAGTCGTGGCCCGAGGTTTCTGGGGTCCAGATGCTGGTGTATCCCAGGCGCGCTGCCTCCTGGGCTACTTGTGCCTGCTCCTCAAAGGTCAAGCTCAGCGTGGCATCAAGGCCAATACCTATCTCCATTCCATACTCCTCCCTATGTTATAAGCGGCTTTATGACTGGCTCCCGACTCGCGGGGTGTTTGCACTATCTTACCAGAAGAGTAGTGGCTGGGACGTGCCTGGCCAAGGAATACTAATTCCACATGCGCTTTACGAGATATGTAACGAAAAGCGGCGAACGATGGCGTGATGTTCAGGAACGCATGTATACACGGCTGTTCTCATTGTCTTCTCAGGTGTACAATGCCTGGCAGTTTGGTGAAGGCGGGCGGTACGGGTTGACAACCTAAGCCACCCGCTGTAGAAGGAAGGGAGCCTGGCATGAAAGTACCATGGATATTCTACGGCTGGTGGGTTGTGGCCGCCGGAACTGGAATCACAATGCTTTCTTCTGTCATGTTCATTTATGGTTTCGGCGCCTTTTTCATCCCGTGGCGGGAATCATTCGGCTGGTCCCGAGCGCTTCTGGGCGGCGTGATAGGCCTCTCGCGCCTGGAAGGTGGCCTGGTGGCTCCGCTGTCGGGCTGGATCATTGATAGATACGGGACACGCCGCATCATGTTCCTTGGCCTGGGCATGATGGGCATGGGCTTCCTGGCCCTGAGCCGGGTCAACTCGCTGCTCATGCTTTACGTCGTGTTCCTGGGACTGCTGTCCATCGGCTCCAGCTTTGGCACCGGCCAGCCGGTCAATGTGGCTGCCGCCAATTGGTTCATCCGGCGCCGAGGCAGGGCCATGGGTCTTTTGACAGCCGGATACGGCATTGGTGGTAGCCTCGTTTTTTTGTTGGCCCTGGTCATTCAAAGGTATGGCTGGCGGACCGGTGCAGTAGTTGCGGGGCTGGCTATTTGGGCGGTGGGCTTTCCACTGGTGTGGGTCATCCGACACAAGCCGGAGGATATGGGCCTGTTTTCCGATGGCGATGCAGTCTCCACAAGCTCAGCGGTAGCGCCGGTAGCGAGAGCGAGTAGCCCTGCATCTCAGGCATCGCAGTCAAGCGAAATGGTCTCCGGAAAGCCCGTGCCGGAAAAGACAAGGCGCTTCTGGATGCGCGACACCAGCCCCGAGTTAGACCTTACGGTATGGCAGGCGATTCGGACTCCTGCATTCTGGCTGATGACACTTGCCTGGGCTATTTGGGCATCCACGCCAGCCATTACTACCGTGCATCTAGCGCCGTATCTTGCGGAACAGTTGAAGCTGGACTATGTAGCCGCCGTGGGAGCGCTCTCTTTCTTCGCCTTCGCCAGCATATTCGGGCGGGTCATATTTGGCTTCATAGCCGACTATCTGAACATTCAACTCTTCGTTGCCATGCTCATGATCATGGAAGGGCTGGGCCTTTACCTTTTCTCGCAGATTCAAACCATGTCGCAGGTACCGCTGGATGTCAGCGTCTTCGCCGTAGCCCATGGAGGCGTGATAGCGGTGCGGGCTGTAATCCAGGGCTACTTCTTCGGGCGGCGGGTCTTTGGCACCATTGGAGGGTTCATCAACTTTATGAACCTGCCCGCCACTGTGGCTGCGCCTGTCTGGATGGGGTGGCTCGCCGATGAGCTGCCGGGTGGATACAGCCTGGGCTTCAAGATAATTGCTGCGACACTGGCGGTAGCCGCGGTGTGCATTCTTCTGGCCCGCCGGCCACGCGCCCCGTTGCCAGAGGCGGGCATGCCTGCATTGCTCCGGGCCTTCCGCCGTGGGAAAGCGCCTGCCGCTGCTCCCCAGGAGCAAAGTACACGCCTGTAACTTTGTTAGAAACTGTCTCAAAACGCGCCAACGGCAAGCGGAGGCCGTGACGATGTAGACCTAACCCCCGTACCCCCTTCCCGACACGGGAAGGGGGTACGGGGGTTAGGTTGTGGCAGCGGACAACGGCAGAAATCAGTGCTAAGTTGGGCTTGCTCCCCAGTGGGTCCAGGGGGGCGAAGCCCCCTTGGCGGGGGAGCTGGGGGTGCCCCCCAGAAACTATCGTTCCCCCTTCCTGGAAGGAAGGGGGTTAGGGGGATGGTTGCCAGGGCGGACACCAGGCCCCGCACAAGGAGCGGCCATAGACACGATCACCTTGTTAACGTTGACGCCTTCTTCGGCAAGCAGGCGCTAGCTGGCTGCCCTGGTCCAATAAGCCAGTTCGCGCGCTTCAACATCGCGTCGCTGCTCCGGCGTGACTCCTGGGCCGCCGCGCTCTACTTCTACAAGTGTTTGCGCCACGTGCCATCCTCCCGCCTCCCCACCCACGATGTTCTCTGGTGGTATGCGCACGCCATTCAGGGCGTAGCTTTTCAGTGTCCTGCCCACGATTGTCTTCTGATATCTGACGGAGACGCCTGGATCGTGGGCGTCCAGGATGATCATGGCCAGGTTCTGATATTTGGGGCCTTGAGGGTCGGTGGTGACCAGGATAAAGATGTAATCTGGCGGCAGGGGGTTGCCAATAGGACCCTTCTCGCCAGTTACCACGTATTCGTCGCCGTCCCGAAGGGCCGTGGTGCCCTGAAAGGCCAGGTCGGCGCCACCGTGGCCGGGTTCGCTGACAATCTGACAGACAGTGATCTCTCCTCGCAAGGTGGGAATCAGCCACCGTTCCTTTTGCTCCTCGGTGCCCCACACTCGCAGCGGCGTCAGCCAGGTCTGTAGCAGGTTTAGAGGTGGCAGGCTCCTGCCTCTCAGTTCTTCCATAATCAACGCTGCCGCGGCAGGTGGCAGGCCGCCACCGCCGAAATACCTGGGCCAGCTAGGGGCGAGCCATCCCTTGGCTCCCAGCTTCCGCCGGAAGTCCAGGGTCCATGCCACCAGGTCTGGGTCAAGGTCTTCCGCGGCAGGAGGCAGCTTCAGGTCACTGGGAACGTTTTCATCAAGCCAGGCCCGCAATTCTGCCCTGAGAGCTTGCAGGTTCATTGTTGCCATGGCCACCCTCCTCCATCGTCGCTGAACAGGCCAAGTGTCTTGTCCAAGGGCATCATATCACGAGCAGTCTCTGTCGCCTGCTACCCATCCTGAGCAGTAACAAAGTAAACGTCCGTGACCCTGAACTTGGAGTTGCGCAGAAACTTGGCCTGCACGTTCATTCCGATGCGCACCTCCGCTGGATCAGCCCCTATCAGGCGGGACATGAAGAGGGTGTCAACGCCCGGAAACTCCGCCAGTATCAGGGTGTAGGGTGTTTCGCCCAGGAAAACCTCGCCGGAGAAGTAGCACGTGGTGAACGTGTGAATAGCGCCCTGGTTCGGCAGCGTGAACCACTGCGTAGGCTTACCGCAGTTCATACAGTGGCCGCGCGGCGTGGCGTAGGTGTAGTTGCAGTTGGTGCACTTGCTTCCTTTTAGCTCACCTTTGGACAGTCCTTCGAAGAACGGCGAGTCCTGGGCGTAGCTATGGATGTAGTCAATCTCGTAATGGTCTTTGATTATGATGGGGTCCAGGTTGAACAGGATGGTCCCTGTTTCCGTCTCGGGTAGTTTCACTCGGCCCCTTCTAGCCATACTTCCTCCTTAGTAGTAGCATGGTGACGAAAAACTCTTTCGGCCATCCCCCTGGCCCCCTTCCTGGCCAGGAAGGGGGTGGGAATTATATCTGTGGGATACCCCCAGGTTCCCACCAACGGGGCTTCACCCCTCTGGACTCCTCTTTTTTGGAAACCCGCTACGGACGCTCCATGATGCTCACGGTTATGTCCGTGCCTGTGCCAGCGTGGCTGTGTATAAGGCCACGACGGGCGTTGGGTATCTGCAGGAAGGGATCGCTCATGTGCTTCCGGATGGTGCATTGAAGCTGCCAGAAGGCGAACACCGCCTGCATCAGCCCCGTGGCTCCCACAGGATGACCGCAGGCCAGCAGCCCTCCCAAAGGGTTCACCGGCAGAACGCCGCCCAACTCTGAGGCGCCCGATTCAATAAATCGGCCCCCTTCGCCATATTTGTACAGGCCCATGTCCTCGTAGGTCTGTAGCTCAGAAGAGGTATAGGCGTCGTGCAGCTCCACGAAGTCCAGGTCTTCCAGCGGGTTCTGGACTTCGGCCATCTTATATGCCAGCGCGGCGGCCATGCGGCCAGCCCTGAACGAGTGCACTCCAGGATACTTTAGGTGCGTGTAGTCGCTCTCAGATTCGTGAGGGAGAATGGGCACCTTTGCGTGGGGCCTATCGGCCATGCGCATGGCGTCGGTGTCAGCGTCCACGCCCGTGATGCGCACTGGATTGCTGGTAAGCCTGGCAGCCATCTCCTCCGAGGCCAGAATGCAGACGGCGGCGCCATCGGACATGGTCAGATGTCCAGCAGGGTGAGCGGCGTAGCTACCATTGCTGAGGAACGCACGTCTTCCACTGTCAGGTCCATGGGGCTCTGGGCGTATGGGTTGTGAATGGCGTTGCGGTGGTTTTTGATGGATATTTTGGCCAATTGCTCCACGGTGGTTCCGAACTCGTGCATGTGGCACTGCACCATCATGGCGTAGTAGCCGGAGTAGAAGCCACCGAGGGAGTAGTCGAAGTTGGTGTCCGAGGCCAGGGCGATGAACTCGTTGCCCTTCCATCCTGCCCGAGGCCACGGACTCCCAGGCGCTTTGGAAGCACAGCCCTCCCGTAGCGCCGCCACCCTCTACCCGGCGGCTGGGCTTGGGATTGAGGCCCAGGTAGTCCTGGGCCATTGCGCCCGCCATCAACTGCCTGGTGAAGTGGTCGGAGAAGTAAGATGCCACGGAGCCGTCAATTATCTCCAGAGTAAGCTCCGGCACGTCGGACATGGCGTAATCGAATGCCTCTTTGACCAGCAGGCGGAAGTCTCTGTCAGGGTAGGCCTTTTTGAACTTGGCGATGCCGCCGGACACCATGTATACGGGACGCATGTTGACCTCCTTGATGTCAACGGCGACTTTTTCGCTGCGCCGCCGGGCCGAAGGTCAGGACGACTCGCCTCTGGCCTTCGTGCTCAGTGTCTTGAAATGCGGCCTGGAGGCTTGTTCCGATCTTGACCTCCTGGGGCTTGCTGGCATCCATGTCCGCCAGGCGCGCGGCGATGTGCGGCCCTTCGGCCAGCGCGACGACACCTGTTAGGTACGGCTTGTCCCGCCCGTAGCCCTCCTGGGCCATTGCCGAAGGCACGATGCTTATGGAAGTGAACCCGGCCAGCGTTCCCCGGCCGCTCAGCTCCTCCAGGTTCATTTGCGTCCCCTGGCATTTGTGACATAAGGCCCTGGGCGGCACGAACAGTGCGCCACACTGCCCGCAGCGGGATCCTACCAGCTTGCGCTGGTCAATGAACCCCTGGAATGCCCCGACTGTGAACTCATTGCTGGTGGCCATGGCTACGCCTGCCTCAGAATAGTGACTACGCAGGTGCCTCCGGTCCCACCCAGGTTCTGCGCCAGCCCGTATTTGAGTTGCCGTCCAGTCACCTGGCGTTGGCCGGCATCACCGCGCAGTTGCTTCCACACCTCCACAATCTGGGCCGCGCCCGTGGCGCCTACGGGGTGCCCCTTGGCCTTTAGCCCGCCAGAGGTGTTGATTGGCTTCGCCCCATCGCGAGCGGTCATGCCCTCGGCGGCGGCCACCGCTCCCTCTCCCGGCTTGAAGAAGCCCAGGTCCTCGGTGGCTACCACCTCGGCGATTGTGAAACAGTCGTGGACCTCAGCCAGGTCAATCTCTTCGGGCGTGACATCTGCCATCTCGTATGCCTGGCGCGACGCCACCCGTACAGCCGGTATGGAAGTCAGCTCTTCCCAGGAGGCTAGGGTGCCGCCGCTGGCCTGGGTTGTAGCCGCCACGTGAATTGGGCGGTCGGTGAAACTCTTCGCCACATCCTCAGCGGCCAGCAACAGGCAGCTTGCCCCGTCGGTGATGGGCGAGCAGTCGAAGAGCCGAAGCGGCCATGCCACCATCGGGTTGCTGCGTGGGTCGTGCAGGAAGTCCATCTCGTCCTTCCAGTCTGGAATGGCCTCGCCACGCTCCCGCAAGCGGGATAACCTGGCATCCATGATGCTTCGGATGGTTGTGTTGAACTGGGCCTTGGGATTCAAGGCGCCATTCTGGTGGTTCTTGATTGCAACATGCATCAGGTGTTCGGGCGTAGCGCCGTACCTGTCCAGGTACGCCGAGGCGACGATGCCAAAGGCTCCGGGGAAAGTAAAAGCCGCTTGCCGCACCTCGAAAACGCCGTCCGCCGCCATGGCTAGGGTATCGGTTACACGTTCCGTGGCAAGGCTGGTCATCTTCTCCACGCCGCCTACAAGCACCACGTCGCACGCGCCTGAGGCGATGGCCAGGACCCCCTGGCGGAATGCGGCTCCGCTGCTGGCGCAGGCGTCCTCTATCCGTACCGACGGCTTGGGCAGAAGGCCGGCCCACTCTGCTATCACAGGCCCCAGATGGCCCTGCTGTTCGAACAGGTCGCTGGAGAAGTTGCCTAGGTAGAGGGCCTCGATGTCTTCAGCCGTTATCCCTTTGTCTACGGATGCCAGCGCTTCGCTGAATGCTTCCAGGAAGAGGTCGCGGCTGGTCTTGTTCGCAAAGGCGCCGAACTTGGACGTGCCTGCGCCCACAATTGCCACGTTACGGGCTAGCTTTCGTACCCTTGTGCTCATGTTTACTTTCCTCACTCTTTCCTACACCGCTCGTGGTGAGATTGTCGAACCATATGAGCGGAGCAAGCTGTTGCCTTTCTTGGTCCGCTGACTCCATTCCCTTCGGCGGAGCCTGCCCTGAGCATGTAGAAGGGCTCAGGGTAAACTCGGCTCAAGGTGAGCGGGTGTCTT
>SHYF01000066.1 GCA_009692985.1 Dehalococcoidia bacterium | reverse complement strand
CCACGTCCTGAAAAGGAACGTGGGCTTTTGGAAATTGCCGTTGGTTCAGAAACTATAGCAGGCTACGGAAAAACCCCTTCGACCATCCCCCTTACCCCCTTCCTGGCAAGGAAGGGGGTAAGGGGGATGGTCGAAGGGGTTTTTCCGTAGCCTGCTATAGTTTCTGAACCAACGGCAATTTCCAAAAGCCCACGTTCCTTTTCAGGACGTGGGCTTTTGGTCGCACTGGATGTTTGCACGCTCCTCCAGGGTTAGGGTATCTTTGCCTGCCCACCGGCAAAGGTATTCCTCGGCCCCTATTTGCGCGCCAAGAAGCCGTTGGAGTCGGTTCATCAGGTCGCTAAGCGCCCGCTGCCTGGCGGGATCCTTTCCCATGTACTGGAAAGTCATGGTAAGGGCCTGGGCGTATTGCCCTTCCGCCGCCTCCTGCTCGATGGCCGCGGTAAGAGTACCCAGGAGTTGCGGCGCCAGCTTCTGAGCCGCATCCACGTGGCTTCGGGCCAATAGAAGGTAGGATGGGTCTTCGGACAGTTGATATAATTCGGCCAGCCCTAGGCGGAGGCGGGCGTTCTGAGGCTCGCTCAGGAGGGCGGCTTTTGCATCAGACTCCAGCTTGTTGAGGATGCTGGTTCGTTGCTCCTTGGGAATACGCAGCAAGTTTTCGGCAAGGGTATCGAACAGAATCTGGCGGCCCAAAGTGGCAAGCGGCGGGAAAGTTTGGAAGCTACGCTGCGCTTCCCCAAGGAACTCTGTAACGCTGGCGCTTTGCACAGGCATGAGCTGCGCCGCCCGGTATGGCCGGTAGACGAATAGATACAGGGATGCCACTCCCAGCAGGAAGACGGCCACAGTGGCGGCCCATTGCATCCAGGGTGAAACGATGCCGCCAGCAAGAATGCTGCGCTCCTTGGCCCGACCAGGGTCAGGTGATTGGACGGCTCTCCTCGTCCCTTTGGCCGTGGTGGGCTGGGCAGCCATAGGTGCCTCTGCGCTTGCCACCCACCCAAGTAACAAGATGAACTGGAGAAAAGTTCCTGGTGTATCAAACAGGAAGAGGTCCTGGACCACGTAAGCAATCAACCCGGCTCCCAGGAGAATGGTGAAGGGGCGTCCTTCCTGCTCTCTTCGAACGACACGGATAAGCACCCAGATCATCCAGCCAAGAAGGATAGTGTAGGCGGCGAAGCCCACGATGCCTTTTGTCACCAGCTCCTCCACAGGCTTATTGTGCGCCTGGTCAGCAAGCTGAGATTGGAGAGAGGTCTCTTGAGTGTTGGCATACCGGTCAAATGCCACGGCAAAGTTTTCCGGCCCCCACCCGAATATTGGAGCGCGGGAAAAAGCCCTGATCCCCGCTTTGGTAGTGCTGAACCTGGAGGTGATGGACGCGTCCTTCGACCCCTGGTCAAGCAGCCTTTGGAACCGTTCCGCTGTCACATTGGAGCGGGCCAGATTTTTGAAGAGGAGAGTATCACGCCACAAGGGCAAGGCCACGGCGAGAAGGATGGGTACAGCGATGAGCGTACCAACCAGCAGCTTCATCCTGGCGCGGCGTCCCCATACCAGGTAGCCAATGCCGGCGACGATAAGCCCTGCTACCAGGCCCACAACAGCGCCGCGCGTACCGCTCAACGTTAGCACCCAGAGGTCAAGGAGCGCCGTCGCAGTCCAGAAGGCCCACCACGGCCACATTGGCGGCATGGCCTGCCTTTCACGGCCCCTTCGGCCTCGCCTATCTCTGCCGGTCTGGCGGCGGGCCTGCTGGGGCAACGGCCTGGCGGACCCGGCGAGGAACCCCAGCGCCAGGAAGACGTTGACCAGCATGTAAGCGCCTACGTATGTGGCGTTGCCAAAGGTGATGTCCACGCGGCCAAAGTTCGCGGCCGCCGTGGTGCGCAAGTACCAGGGGACCGAATCAAATACTGGAATCCTGTAGTGTTGGGCCAGTCCCAGCAGGGCAACCACCAGGCTTAGGCCCAGGTTAGAGTTGAGGAGCCAGTGCCAATCCCTCTGCTGTTTGAACACGCTGGCCAGCATGATAGCAAGGGCAACCCAGTGGGCCAGGTCAAAGACGCCACCCATGCGTCGGTAGTCGCCCCAGAAGCTACGCTGGAAGCTGACGCCTACGAGAGCGGCGACAAAACTGCCCACGAGGTAGATGCCAAAGAGCCACAAGACCAATGAACGTTGGGGCCTGTAGCTAGGCTGCCGCAGGGCCAGAGCAATCCAGCAGGCCAGAGCGATTTCGATCAGGGCGCGAGAATATGTGGATTTGCCCACCACGTAAGGGAAAAGTGTGCTCTGGGTGACCACCAGAGGCGTTAGCAAAATCAGTAGAGCCCCCAGCTTGATGGCAAGGAGAAGGCCTTTGTTTACTTGGCTATCCGTATGAGGTGACAATGACATGGGGTTCGACGAGTTGTGATGGCGTGCCTGAGCCTGGGGTCAGGTTACAATGTACAGGGCCGGAGAGCAAACCGCACGTAAATCCGATCCACAGCAGGCCATAGAAATTGGTGCAGGTAATTGCCTGACCGTACCCTGGTGTGGTATACTGCATCGAACAAAAAATATGGAAGGATAAGATCTAAGCGGTATGTTAAGCAGCGAGCGCAAACAGGCGCTAGTCCAAGGATACAGTACCCACCCGAAGGATACAGGGTCTACAGAGGTTCAGGTAGCTATCCTGACGGAGCGCATCAGAGAACTGACAGGCCATCTGAGGTCCCATAAGAAGGATCATCAGTGTACACGCGGGCTTCTGATGTTGGTAGGTCATCGGCGAAGATTGTTGACCTACCTCAGCCACGAGGACTTGGGGCGGTACAGGACTCTCATTAGCCGCCTGGGACTGCGCCAATAGCACTCCGACCGGTCGGGGTGCTATTGCTTTTGTAAGGTATACCGCTGGCAACTATTAGGAGCTCCCCCACATGATTCAAACCTTTTCACGTAACATAGGCGGACGCCTGCTTTCCATTGAGGTCGGACGGTTTGCCGAGCAAGCTGGCGGTGCCGCGTTGGTACGCTACGGCGATACCGTGGTTCTGGCTACCGTGTGCGTCGCTCCACCCAGGGAGGGACTGGACTTCTTCCCGCTGACTGTGGAGTACGAGGAGCGCCACTACGCTGTTGGGAAGATCCCAGGCAGCTTTTTTCGCAGGGAGGGCCGTCCCACACAGGAGGCTACCCTGGCGGCCCGGCTGACAGACAGGTGCCTCCGTCCTCTTTTCCCTAAAGGGTTCCGCAATGAGGTGCAGGTCATTGTGACTGTGCTTTCTGCGGACCAGGAGAACCCTCCGGAGGTGCTGTCCATCCTTGGCGCATCCGTGGCTCTCGGCATGTCAGAGATACCATTCGACGGCCCGGTGGCGGCTACCCGTCTAGGTTATGTCAACAATGAGCTGGTGGTTAACCCCACATTTGCTCAGGTGCAAGACGGCAGTCTGGACCTGGTGGTGGCGGGCACAGGGGATGCCGTGATAATGGTGGAGGCGGGAGCCAAAGAGGTGCCCGAGCGGGTGCTGCTGGAGGCTTTGGAGTTGGGGCAGAAGGTGAACCAGGAGCTGCTAGGTCTGCAGGCAGAGGCTGTTAGAGGCATGAGCAAGCCCAAGATGGCATTCAAAGCACTTGCGCTTCCCGCAGAGCTGCAAACGCGGCTTGCCTCGCTGGTGCAGGACAGGGTACAGGCGCTGTTCGACCAGGGCGCGGCCAAGGGCGAGCGCAACGTCGCCATAGAGCAGCTACAGCACGAGGCCATCCAGCATTTTGCAGTCGCCCATGAGGCGGGCCAAGTCAAAGACGCCTTTGAGACTCTTCTGAAGAAGGTGATGCGCTCCAACATATTGAAGAAGGGCATTCGCCCTGACGGTCGTGGCGTGGAAGAGATACGCCCCATATCCTCGGAGGTAGGGATTCTTCCACGGACCCACGGCACCGGCCTATTCCGGCGCGGGCAGACGCAGGTGTTGACCATAGCAAGCCTGGGCTCATTGGGTGAAGCCCAGAAGCTGGATACCCTGAGTCCGGAAAACCGGAAGCGGTTCATCCACCACTACAACTTCCCGCCCTACTCCTCTGGCGAAGTCAGGCGCATGGGCACGGGCCGGAGGGAGATTGGCCACGGGGCATTGGCGGAGCGCGCTCTGGAGCCGGTAATCCCAGGTGAGGACGAGTTCCCCTACACGATTCGTCTGGTTTCAGAGGTGCTTTCATCCAACGGCAGCACATCAATGGCCAGCGTCTGCGGCAGTACCCTGGCGCTCATGGATGCGGGCGTGCCAATAAAATCCCCCGTGGCAGGTGTGGCTATGGGCGTCATCATGGACGAGGAGACAGGCAGGTATGCTATCCTGACTGATATCCAGGGGATTGAAGATGCCCAGGGCGATATGGACTTCAAGGTGGCCGGAACAGCGGATGGGGTGACGGCGCTGCAGATGGACACCAAGATCAAGGGGCTGAGCCTGCGAATGCTGGATGAGGCTCTGGCCCAGGCCCTGCGGGGGCGACTGTTTATTCTGGACAAGATGCGGGACACGATTTCGCAGTCGCGAACTGCCCTCAGTCCCTATGCGCCACGGATATTGAAGATGACCGTCCCAGTGGACAAGATCGGCGCTATCATAGGTCCGGGCGGGCGCACTATCAGGGCCATTATTCAGCAATACAAGGTTACAATAGACGTGGAAAGCGATGGCACAGTGATAGTGGGTTCCCCCAACATGGAGACAGCGGAACGCGCGATGAACGCTATCAAGGGGCTGGTCAAAGAGGCGGAGGTTGGGGAGGTTTACACAGGCAAAGTGACTCGAATAATGGACTTTGGGGCCTTTGTGGAGATATTGCCCGGCAAAGAGGGGCTGGTCCACATCAGCGAGTTGGCCGACCACCGGGTGGAAAGAGTGGAGGACGAGGTCAAGTTGGGTGACGAAGTCACTGTGATGGTAAAGGAAATAGACCGGCTGGGGAGGATAAACCTCTCACGCAGGGATGCGCTCGCCGGTCAAGCGTCTGCCGAGGATGGCGGATCCGCGCCCAGGCCCGGCGCCGACGGAGGTCGTCGTGAGGCTGGCCCTCGCCCGCCTCAGCAAGGCGGCAACAGCCAGGGTCAACGCCCCGATAGTGGCGGTCGCGGCCCGCGACTTGGCTTTCCTCCGCGCCGACCTGGAAGTTAGTAGGGAGAAAACGCCATGACTGCGGTGAGAGTGATTGTGCACGGGGCGATGGGGAAGATGGGGCGGGAGATACTGGCAACCTTTAGCCGCACCGCTGAGTTTGAGCCGGTGGGAGCCGTGGACATTGACCCAGGACCAGACACGCTCCCGCTACCTGATGGCAAGAAGCCAGTGCCCTATGCCACAAGCCTGAAAGACCTGCTTTCCCGCTGCAAGGCAGACGTGGTTGTGGACTTCAGCAACGCCCCGGCGTGTCGGGCATTGGCCCCAGTGGCTGCGGCCAGCGGCCTCAACCTGGTGATAGGCACCACCGGCCTCAACGACAACGACCTCAAGATGCTGGAAGAGCTGAGCCACCGGTATCAGGTGGGCATCTTCGCAGCGCCTAACTTCGCCCTGGGGGCCGTTGTGCTGAACCACCTGGTCCACGTCGCCGCTAGGTTCTTCGATTACGCTGAAATCTTTGAGGCCCACCACGAGGCCAAGATAGACGCGCCTTCCGGCACCGCCCTGGGGCTGGCCCGGGCCATCGCCAGCGAAAAGAAGTTCACCAGGCTCACGCCAGAGGTGGAGCCTGTGCCCGGGACCAGAGGCGGAGAATACAACGGTGTCTCCATTCACAGCACGCGAATGCCCGGGCGGCTGGCCCACCATGAGGTGCTGTTTGGTATTACGGGACAGACCCTTAGCCTGCGCCACGATACGCTGAGCCGAGACTGCTACATGCCAGGGATTATCCTTGCCGCTAGAGAAGTAGCCAAGCAAAGGGGCCACCTGGTGGTGGGCTTGGATAAGCTGCTGGGCATTTCGTAACGCTACTGTTATAGAACTTCGGTCGGACAGGGGGAAGAACCGTTGCGCAAGGCGAATGTTGTTGTTGTAGGTGCTACGGGCGCTGTAGGCCAGGTGTTCCTGAGCATCATGGAGGAGCGCCGCTTCCCGGTGGACCGGCTGCGGCTGTGCGCATCTCCCCGGTCTGTGGGCAAGCGCCTGAGGGTCAACGGCATGGATGTGGAGGTGGAGGCTACCACTCCGGAGATATTCGAAGGCGCCGATTTTGCATTCATATCCGCAAGCACCAATGTCAGCCGGCAGCTGGTGCCCATAGCCGCCAGGGCAGGCGCTCTGGTCATAGACGATAGCTCAGCATTCCGCCTTGAGCCCGACGTTCCACTGGTGGTGCCGGAGATCAACCCGGAGGACCTGGAGCATCACCGGGGTGTCGCTGCCATACCCAACTGCTCCACAACCCAGATGGTCATGGCGCTGTACCCTCTGCACAAGGCCAACCCCATCAAGCGCATAATTGTGGACACGTATCAGGCCGTCTCCGGCACAGGCACCGTGGCAATGCAGGAGTTGAGGGAGCAGAGTCGCACGCTGCTGGATGGTGGGACGGCCAAACCATCGGTTTATCCCCACCAGATCGCCTTCAACGTGCTACCTCATATTGAACCGTTTATGGAGGACGGGTACACGCGTGAAGAGCAGAAGATGCTGTATGAAACGCGAAAGATCATGCACGCCCCGAACATCTCCGTTTCTGCAACCTGCGTTCGCGTGCCTGTCTACATGTGCCATAGTGAAGCGGTGCATGTTGAATTCGAGCATCCCATGAGTCCCGAAGAGGCCAGAGAGCTGCTGGCGGCGTTTCCTGGCGTTGTCGTCATTGACGAGCCGTCGGCAAACAGGTACCCGCTGGCGTCGCAGGCCGCGGGGAAGGACGATGTGTTCGTGGGCCGAATCCGGCGGGACTCATCCAGCCCCAACGGACTGGCTATGTGGATAGTATCTGACAATCTGCGCAAAGGCGCTGCTCTGAACGCCATCCAAATTGCCGAAGAGGTGCTGAAAAGAGACCTGCTGGCAAGACAGAGGGTGTGGTAAACTTCGCCCATCACAGGCGGGAGGTGGCACATGGCAGAGATAGGCAGGCTGCTGACGGCAATGGTGACCCCATTTGATGAGGCGGGGCAGGTGAATTACAAGCAGGCCAAACGCCTGGCAATGGCACTGGTGGAGTCCGGCAGCGACGGCGTTGTGGTGTCCGGCACCACGGGCGAATCGCCGGCCATGACCAGGGAAGAGAAGGCCAGGCTCTTTGCTGAGGTGTGCGAAGCACTGGATGGCAAGGGCAATGTGGTAGCGGGCACGGGCACCTACAGCACGGCGGAGAGCATCGAGTTGAGCCAGGAGGCGCAGGAGGCCGGCGCCCAGGCCCTTCTGCTGGTAGTCCCCTACTACAACAAGCCTACGCAAGAGGGCCTCTATCTCCACTTCAAGGCCATCGCGGAAAGCACAGACCTGCCCTGCATTCTGTACAACGTGCCCAGCCGCACAATCACCAACCTGGCGGCGGAGATAACCATCCGGCTCAGCCACGTACCCAACATCGTGGGCATCAAAGAGGCCAGTGCCGACTTCGACCAGATAGCAAAGGTTATTGGCGGGGCCGCCAAGGGATTCAGGGTGTGGAGCGGCAACGACTCGGACACCTTCGGCATAATGTGCCTGGGTGGCTACGGCGTGGTCAGCGTGGCCAGCCACCTGGTGGGACGCCAGATTAAAGCGATGATGCAGATGCTTTTGGATGGGAGCCTGGAAGGTGCTGCGGCGGAGCATTACAGGCTGCTGCCCATGTTCAAGGGCTTGTTTGTGGTCTCCAATCCCATTCCGGTGAAGTATTGCGTAAACCTAGCGGGCTTCGACGTGGGCAAGCCACGATTGCCTCTGAACGAGCCCGACGAGAAGACGGCCGCCTTCCTGAAGGGTCTGGTCGCCCAGTATCAGATAGACCTGCCCGTCGCACTGGCGGCGTAGATAGGAGTTTCATGGGAGGTGTGGGGTGACGCTGGAGAAGCTGGACATCACAATCGAGTATTGCCACAACTGAGGGTACGCCCTACGAGCCGCTTGGATAGCGGGCGAAATCCTGGAGAAGTACGGCGAGACCATTGGCGGTTGCCGGCTGGTGCCATCTACGCACGGCAAGTTCCATGTGTACTTCAACGGCGAGCTGGTCCTTCAGCACAGCCATAACCCTCATCATTGGCCGGAGGCGCAGGAGGTGGCTGCCAAGGTGGAGGCGTGGACGGCTAACAGGCGTAACGCTGGACTCGCTGGCGGCAAGTCCACTCCACCCCCGATTC
>SHYF01000065.1 GCA_009692985.1 Dehalococcoidia bacterium | reverse complement strand
GTCGCTTCGCTAACCGAACTGAGGGGCCTTCCTCCGAGCTATCCGCAAACGCCACCGGTGCCACCACTCCATTACCGCTAGCAACAGCATAATGCCCAGCGCCTCCGCCACGGAGGCAGCGCCTATGAGCAGCGTCGCGTCTCGCCAGAAGCCATCGGGGAACATCCTCAGCAGATAGGAGCTGCTCGGGTCTAGCTGCCACAGGTCGTTGCTGAAGCTGACGAAATGGAAAAGTAGGAAGAGCGGCCCGAAAGCTAGCACGGACGCGACTGCCACTGCGCCCACAATCAACAGGGTCAAAATGCTTCCAGTAATAAACAGCCGGCGCACCCGTCCTCCAAAATTACTCCCCAGGATGAAGAACCCCATGGTAACAAACAGGAAGAGGTACACAAAGGCGCCTTCTTGCACGCGATAGACCTTCCAGACAAGATCCTTTACATCTCGCATGTGCAGGATTTCTCGCTCCACAAACAGGGAGCGCGTGGTGCTATCAATGGTGACGTGCACATCCAGCAACTGATCGGAGGAGTTGAAATAGTCACGGAGGTGCCGTCCTGCTTCGGAAAGCTGCCCCAAGCTGAGCCCGGTGGCGGCGTCCACTTCGTAATGGTGAAACCCATACTCATACAGTGGAAGGCTGTTCAGGGCCAGGCGCACGTTGCTGGTCACCAGAAACACAGCCAGAGCCGCTATGAACAGGGCGCCTATGATTCTGTTGATGCTGATGCGATACACGGAGTAGCTTCCTGGCGATGGATGGTAGGTGCTTCTCGATCAGTTGTCAAGGATGCGGCCCGCTCCATTCAGGCTGCCGAAAATGGAGAGTCCAGAGGGGCGAAGCCTCTTTGGCAGGGGACTGGGGGTGTCCCACAGATACCTTTTTACCCCCTTCCTGGCCAGGAAGGGGGTAAGGGGGATGGGCGAAGGAGTTTTCCATCACCATGCTATAATCGCCAATAGACCCATGAACGACTCAACAGGCGAATCATTCAGCAACCTGGTAGGCCTCCTGGCACAGCTTCGAGGCTCCAATGGGTGCCCGTGGGACCAGGAGCAGACGCACGACTCCTTGAAACGCTACCTGCTAGAAGAGTCCTACGAGGTACTGGAGGCCATTGATCAAAAGGATGCCGCCAAGCTCCCTGAAGAGCTGGGCGACGTTCTGTTGCAAGTCCTTTTCCATGCCCAGATAGCCAGCGAGGCAAGCCAGTTCAACATCAACGACGTGACTGAGTCTGTGCGCGACAAGCTGGTGCGACGCCACCCACATGTCTTTGGCGACGCAGTGGTCAAGGACGCACGGGAGGTGGAGGCCAACTGGGAGCAACTGAAACGCCAGGAGCGCCAGGACGAAGATGGTGCATCCCTCCTGGGCCGCATCCCGAAAGATACGCCGGCGCTGGCCTACAGCCAGCTCATGCAGGACAGAGCGTCCAAGGCCGGCTTCGACTGGAGCAACGTGGAAGGCGTGCTGGAGAAGGTAGCCGAGGAGGTAGGAGAGATCCAGGGAGCCGGGTCACAGGAGGCCAGGAGCCGCGAGTTTGGAGACATGCTCTTAGCTCTGGTCAACGTTGGACGCTGGCTAGGCATCCACACAGAGGACGCATTGCGTCAAGCCAACGCCCGCTTTGCCCGTCGCTTCGCTCAGATGGAGCGCCTGGCCAGAGAGCGGGGTATCTCCTTTGCCGACCTGCCCCTGGATGAGAAGGAGCGTCTTTGGCAAGAGGTGAAGGCTGGGGAAGGCGCGGGGTAGGGTGAGGCCAAAGACTTCAGCAACCCGCTAGATCCCTGTGTTACTCTCCCACCACCGCTCTAGCCTATCTCTATCAGCAGCTCCGGGCGGGCCAGGCCCGAAACGAATACCAGGGTCGAGACCGGCGGCCTGTCGCCGAAGAACTCGCTCCGCAGGGTACGTAGCGCTGGCATTTGCTCCCGGCTCACACTATCCACCACGTACATGGTAATGGAGAGGATGTCACCCTTGGCGCCGCCCGCCGCTCTCACCGCCGATTCTAGATTGGCCAGCACCTGACGAGCCTGGGCAATAACGTCTCCGGCCGCGACGTTCCCGTTCCTGTCCGCTCCCACCTGCCCGGCGATGAACACCAGGCTTTCGGCCTTCACCACGTGGGTGTAGCCCGTTGGCTTGGAAAGGGAGTCTGGGTTGATGAACTGTTTTTGCATGGGACGTTTCTTACACCCCCATAATGTGGTAGCCAGCGTCCACGGGTATGGTGGTGCCTGTGATGCCGCTGGAAAGGTCGCTGCACAGGAAGAGGGCCACCTTGGCCACCTCCTCCAGCGTGATGTTCCGGCGAAGGGGCGACCGCTCAGCATGGATGCGTCTCATGTCAAGGAAGCCGTGGATCCCCCGGGCCGCCAGTGTTTCCAGGGGGCCTGCCGAAATGGCGTTGACGCGGATGTTCTTCTCCCCCAACTCGTAGGCTAGCTGTCGGACCTCGTTCTCCAGGGCGGCCTTGGCCGTCCCCATGATGTTGTAGCCAGGGTAGACACGCTCCGAAGCCTCGAATGTGAGTGTTACGATGCTACCGCCCTGCTCCATCAAGGGCGCAGCGTACCGGGCTATGGGCAGCAGCGAGTATGCGCTGACCTCTAGGGCCGTTTGAAACCCCTGGCGGCTTGTCTTGGAGAATTCGCCGTCCAGGTCCTCTCGGTTGGCGTAAGCTATGCTGTGAATTACAAATGAGATGTTGTCAAGCCGCTGCTGCGCCTGGCTGAAAACGTCTGCTATGTGCTGGTCGTCGCTTACATCGCACTCCAGAAGAGTTATCCTGTCATATCCCTCTGCCAGCTTGGAGACTCGCTCGTACAGTCGCTCATTCTGGTAGGTTATGGCCAGGCTGACTCCTGCCTCGTGAAGAACCTGGGCAATGGCCCAGGCTATGCTTCTGTTATTGGCCACGCCGAATACAATGCCCGACTTTCCCTGGAGGTCTACTGGAATCAAGGTGTTACACCTCGGTTGATACTTTTCTTCTCTGGTTTCCCAGAGTGATTCCACCAAGTATACCATTCGCCAGAATGCGACAGGAGTTCTGCTTGCTTGTGAGGGGGTGTCCAGACCCCCGACTAATGGGCATCAAGAAAACAACTTAGCAGGCAGTTAGACAGTTGTTTCACCCCCCATCCACACCTTCCCCCATGAAGGGGGAAGGGATTTTCTCCTCTCCACCTTGACGGGGGAGAGTTAGAGCGGGGGTGAAAGCGAATGGTATCTTATTTGGTTTATGACCATAAGTACCAGGACAAGCCATCACTCTGCAGAAACATACGCCAGCCCGCAAAATGTCAGACGTTGACCGTTTATTCTATATCCCCTAGAATCCTTCTACCTTACACAGCGACCTTGGTGAAACGCCTTCGCCTTGTCTTCAGCTTTCTAATCACGGCAAATAGGGATGGTGCAGGTCTTACGGGCAGTTGAAAAAGGAGAGTCCATAGGGGCGAAGCCCCTTGGGTGGGGGACTGGGGGTATCCCCCAGATATGCTTTCCACCCCCTTCCTGGACAAGAAGGGGGCCAGGGGGATGGTCGAAAGAGTTTTTGTCGCCCTGCTAGCTGAGGCCCAGGGGCAAGACACACCTGGATAAAGGAGCCAACTTGCAACCAGAAGAGGTGGGACGCATCGCCACCACGGCGAGCCGCCTTCAGGAGAACGTCGAGCGCGTTATTGTTGGCAAGGGCGACGTGGTGGCCCTCACGCTTGTGGCGGTCCTCTGCGAGGGCCACCTGCTGATTCAGGATGTGCCGGGCACAGGCAAAACAATGCTGGCCAAGGCAATCGCCCGTTCTTTGAACTGCTCCTTCCGCCGTGTCCAGGGTACGCCCGACCTTCTGCCTTCGGACATAACCGGCACCTACGTGTTCAACCAGCAGACTTCCACGTTCCAGTTCCGGCCCGGCCCCATCATGGCCCAGACCCTTTTGGTAGACGAGATCAATCGTGCCACGCCGCGCACTCAGTCAGCCCTGCTGGAGGCGATGCAGGAGCGGCAGGTGACTGTGGAGGGCGAGACCATAGCCCTGCCCAGGCCCTTCCTGGTTATGGCCACCCAAAACCCCATTGAACTGGAGGGCACTTTCCCGCTGCCAGAGGCCCAGCTAGACCGGTTTATTATGCAGGTGAGCCTGGGATACCCCTCACAAGAGGAGGACCGCCTCATCTTGCGGCGCTTTAGCGAGAAAGACCCGTTGGAGGAGTTGGAACCTGTTGCCCAGAGCAGTGAGATTGTGGAGCTTCAGCACCTGGTACGGAAGGTCCACGTTGCCCCTCCTGTGGAGGACTACATCATCGCTCTAGTGCACGCCACGCGCTCTCATCCCTGGGTAGACCTGGGGGCCAGCCCCAGGGCCATGCTGGCCCTGTACAGGACCGGCCAGGCCCTGGCCGCCGTGCGAGGCCGTTCATATGCCATCCCAGACGACATTAAGGCCCTGGCTCCTTTCGTCATGGCGCACCGCATCATACCAAAGACGCAGAGCCATCTCAGGGGTCACACCGTCCCGGACATCCTGAAAGAGGTGTTGGAAAGCGTGCCGGTGCCCGTGGAGGAAGACCTGGGTGTGGCTGATGTCCGCCCCCAATGAGACGACATGGGAAAGTTCTGGCTGTTTGCCGCGGTTGTGATGGTGCTGGCGGGTGCCACCCTGGGCTCAGCGCCGCTGCTGATGGCGGGATCGCTAATACTGGTCCTGGCCACTGTTTCCAACCTGTGGGCTAAGTATTCCCTTGCACGGGTGGAGTACCACCACTCCCTAAGCTCTAACCGCGCATTCACGGGTGAGGAGCTCCAGTTCACCACCAGGTTGACTAACCGGAAGTTCCTTCCGTTGCCATGGGTCCAGGTGACCGACGAGATTCCCAAGGAGGTCAGACCCATTCAAGACCGCACCATTCCAGCGCCGTACCCTGGACGGATTGCTCTCACCAGCCTACTCTCCATGGGCTGGTACCATCAAGTCACCCGCACTTACGCTCTACGTTGCGAACATAGGGGTCTCTTTTACCTGGGTCCCATGCGTATCCGCTCCGGCGACCTCTTCGGAATGTCCAGCACCGAGATGCGCATAGAGCGCGACCTCCTCCTGACAGTGTATCCTCGTGTTTTGCCGCTGGTGGAGTCCAGGCTTCCTTCTTGGGAACCTTACGGTAACGTCCGCGTCCGCCGGACCCTTTTTGACGATGTAACCAGGCCCGTGGGAAGCCGTGACTACGTGGTTGGAGACAGTCTGAGATACGTTCACTGGAAGTCCACCGCCCGTTTGGGGCGCTTGCAGACCAGAGTATTCGATGCATCCACCACAGCGAATTTCGTCCTCTTTTTCGGCGTTCGCACCATGGATCCACCGCTCCAGGGGACGATACCCCAACTGCTTGAGTTGGGTGTACTGACTGCGACTGCCTTGGCCAACTACGCGCTGGCGAAAGGCTACCCAGTGGGAGTCTATGTGAATCAGGCCTCTCGCCTCACGTCGCACCTCTTGGAGGTGCATCCAGCCAGACATTCAGAGCAGCTCACCCGCATCCTGGAGGTGATGGCCCAGGTCCACCCAGAAGACTCCATTCCACTGGCGAGCCTTATCCTGGAGCAGAGCAGGCATCTGCCCTGGGGAACGACCATCATGGTGGTGACGGCGATACCCGATGCCGCAACGCTGAATGTCCTGGGGCGACTGCGACGCGCTGGCTGGGGAGTCTCCCTGGTGCACATAGGCGGGTCTGCTGGCAACGTTGCGAGTGGCATTCCCACGTACGCTGTGTCCGACGCTGTGGATTGGCAGCAGGTCCAAGAGGTGGCGTTGCAATGAAGGGCGTATCGGCTCCCGCGGGGCAAGGCCCTACCGAGTCTGCGGACTTGGGCGGCCTGGTTTCGTACTGGCTCAGTTCAGGCCACCTGCTGCTCCTTGCCGTGTCGCTTGTTGAGGGGATGTGGTTCTACGCGTGGATGGTGTGGCTGGGTCTATGGGGTGGATTTGGATTCGGAAGGGTGTCCCTGGGCCCTGTGTCAATCTTGTTCCTCCTTTGGACCAGCTTTCACACCGTTCAGATTCTGGGGCAACAGCACTGGAGTACCAGGAAAGCGCGCCTTTTCGCCGGGTTCTTCAGCGCCTTGTTGCTGGCCGTGGTGGCCCGGCTGGAAAACGGCGGTGGCTACGGCCTGCTTGACCCAGGGTGGATCAGACTGGCAACATACGGCCTGGCGGGCACTTTCCCTTCTGCCCTCCATGTGACTCTGCTGGGCAGCGCCTACCTGTGGTGGCGCGGCTACCGGCTGGCCCAGGAAGGGCTTCACCAGGAACAGGTGCTTCACTCCTTCCTTGTGGGATTAGGAGGCTTGATCCTGGCGCTGCTGGCGTGGGAGATGGCCTTCAGGTCCGGCGTAGGCTTTGCCACAACCCGTTGGCACGCCCTGGCAATCGTCGTAGTCTTCTTCGCTGCCGCTGCCTCAGCGCTCGCAATGAGCCACCTCATGAGGGTCAGGGCCGAAATAACGGAGCTAGGGGAGGCTCCCCAGATCTCTGGCCAGCGGTGGTCGGCGGTTTTGCTGGGAGTAGTGACAGGGACTGTGATGGCCGGCGCCATTCTATCTGGGGTGTTCTCCGTGAACTTCTGGTCGGTCTTGGTGCGCTTGATTTCCCTGGTTTCATATGCAGTGGCGTACCTGCTGTACTATCTGATGCTGCCTATTGCCTATTTCGTGGCACTGCTAATCTACGCCGTCCGGTGGCTGATCGCCAAGCGAGGGCCCGTAGAGCAGATCAGAATCCAGATCCCTGACCTGAGCGCTCTTCGAACCGTTACTAAGGAGAATGTTGACGTTGCTACCCCCCTCTGGGTCATACTGCTGAAATGGGGCCTGCTGCTCCTAATCCTGGCCCTGGCAGTGCGCTTTCTTGCTCGTCTTCTTCTGAAGCGCCGCCGGGGTGCCATTCAGCAGGCAGGCTTCACGGAGCTCCACGAGTCCGTTGGCTCTTGGAGGGATTTTGTGCGGGACCTCCTCCTGGGCCTCTTTCGATTGCTCTTCTGGTTTCGGGGCCAGGGGCAGCGCGCGCGATTCCGCGGACCAGCCCGGGCTCATTCTCGGCGCGACTCACCAGACCAAGAGTTGGAGGTGCGGGAGATGTACGCCGCTTTGCTGGATGAGGCGCGTACCGCCGGCTTCCCTCGCAGGGCGAAAGAGACGCCCAATGAGTACCTGGACACACTGAAACGCCATTTCCCCACCGAAGGAGATGCCCTGGAGCAGATCACCCATGACTATGTGTCGGTCCGCTACGGCGAGCAGGCGGTCTCACCAGAAGAGAAGGGCCTGCTCAACCGGATGTGGCGGCGCATCTACGCCGGCATACGGGAGCTGATCCACGTAAAGAACGACAGCCCCCTGGTCAAGTAGGGGCACGGCATGCCGTGCCCCTACTTTGGCTGCTGCCCTGGCTATCCCATCATGCCTGGACGAGGCTTGCCTGCCAAGAAGTATGCATCCAAGACCTCAGCCCCATTCCGCTTTGCCCACCTCGCAATTGCGTCCGCCGTGATGTCCAAGGTGTTTGCATTGAGCAACTCCCTGGTGTCGGCGTCTGCCCAAGCCCCATAGTTCTTGATACGCTGAATCGCCTCCGAGATATTCCGCCACACCTCGTCTGACAAGTTGAATTGAAAGATACGGTTCATGTCATCGCCAACGATACCAGTTATGAGAGAGATGGCTTTCTTTAGCTCAACCACCCAGTAGCGAACCGCTCCCTTCTTCCACATTGCTTCAGTAGAAGTTCTCACGAGGGTTTCTTTAGGAGCATCGCCTTGGGCGTCTAGCCTTCCCTCCATGGATTGCGCAGCCAAAAGGTTGAGAAGTCTGAGAAGGTTCTTAGTCTCCCGGGCACGAGGGTCACTGTCCGCCTTGGCAGTAGCGTAATCGTGCCCAGTCAGATCACCGCTAACAAACTCATCAAACAGTGTGGTCTGGAGCAGCGAATAGCTAATCTGACCTTTTACAGCCCGTCTTGACTGCGTCCGAAGGTCGACGTATGGATTCATCCGACAAGCGTACCCGGAAACCTCACGCCCACTACTATTCTCTTCCACAGTGACTGCATTCAAGGAGCCAACTACCACTTGCTCAAAGAGGGCGGCTTTCATACCTTTCCGTTCCAACGCATTCACATACTGGTTGATAAAGAACCTCTCACTCTTGACAGGGAACCTTGGGTCGTCCATGTATGCTTTCCACCGTTCGTCAAGGGCTTTGGAACGGCGAACAGAAAGAACCTGCCCACGGAACTCTTGCTGCCGCAGTTCGCTATGAGCATGAATGTTCCAGTTAAAGGCTTCCGGAGTGGTCAACTGGCCTGGTAGATATATCTTGCAGAACA
>SHYF01000064.1 GCA_009692985.1 Dehalococcoidia bacterium | reverse complement strand
CCCAACTCGGATTTCAGAAGAACCTGTAGGAAATCATGCAGCGCAAGACCCAATTCTACAACTCCATCCTCGCAGGCGACGACCTTCGCCAGATGTTCATGGCAGGACGGTCGTACCTGGAGATGAACGTCGCCACGATTAATGCCATGAACGTCTTTCCGGTTCCCGACGGCGATACCGGCACCAACATGCTACTGACACTCAAGGCGATAGACGAGGAGCTGGCAGGGCTGGAAGGCGTGGGTGCCGGCAGGCTTGCCCAAGCAATGGCCCGGGGCACCCTCATGGGGGCCAGGGGCAACAGCGGCGTCATCCTGTCCCAGTTCTTCCACGGCTGGGCACAGGGCCTTGCCGGTGTGGACACCTTCGGCGGGCGCGAAATGGCGCAGGCCCTTTCACGAGCTGCCGACGCAGCATACAAGGCAGTGAGCAAACCGGTGGAGGGAACCATCCTCACCGTGGCCAGGGAGGCCGCCAGGGGAGCAGCGGAAGCGGTTGCCGCAGATGATACTACCCCAGTGGCAGTGTGGGAATTGGCACTCCAGGCAGCCCGCAAAGCACTGGCGGAGACTCCAGACCTGCTACCGGTGCTCAAGGAGGCGGGGGTAGTGGACGCCGGCGGCCTGGGCCTGGTCGCCATCATGGAAGGTGTGCGCTGCTACCTGTGCGGAGAAGTGCCGGCCCCTCTGGTCGTGGACGTTGGACGGGTGGCACCCACCGCGTTATACCTGACCGCTACCGAGGAGAAGGAGTACGGCTACTGCACACAGTTCCTTCTCCAGGGAAGCGCCCTGGACGTGGACGCGGTGAGAGGCCGCATGGCGGCTATGGCCGACTCTACTGTGGTGGTAGGCAACACCACTGCCATCAAGGTGCATGCTCATACCTACGACCCAGGGCCGGTCATCAGCTATGCTGTCTCTGTGGGAAGCATTACCCAGGTCAAGATTGACAATATAGACCGCCAACACCAGGAGTTCCTGGAGGGGCATCGTGAGCGCCGACGGGAGTTGATGCCGTTAGGCGTGGTGGCTGTGGCAGCCGGTGAGGGCATCCTGCAAGTCTTCCGCGGCCTGGGCGCCGTGGACATCATCCCCGGCGGGCAGACCTTGAACCCCAGCGTTAGGGACATAATTGACCACGTTGCCCAGGCCGGCGCTGCCCAGGTCATTCTGCTTCCCAACAACCCCAACATCGTGGGCACCGCTCAGCAGGCGGTATCTGTTTCGCCCAAGCCGCTCCACGTAGTGCCCACGCGCTCCATCCCGCAAGGCGTGGCAGCCCTCCTGGCCTTCAACCCTGACCTGGATGCGGCCACCAACCTGGCCCAGATGCAGAAAGCCGCGGCAGCCGTGCGCTCAGGAGAGGTGACTCGGGCCGTCCGCTCCACCTCAGTGGGCGGCATCAGCGTCCGGCAAGGCGACGCCATAGCGATGCTGGACGACAAGCTGGTGGCCGCAACCTCAACGAGCTTGGAAGCGTTAGAAAAGCTCTGCCTAGACGCAGCACCAGGCCACGGCGCTTTGATCACTCTTTATTGGGGCGGCGATACTACGCAACCTGAAGCCGAACAAGCAGCGGACCACCTTCGTTCCTGCTGTCCCGGCGTGGAGGTGGAGGTGGTACACAGTGGCCAGCCCCACTACGACTACCTGGTGTCCATAGAATAAGCTCGTAATTCCAGAACCCGTGAGAAATGTGATCGGCGATTTCAAATCAGGGGGAGTCCAGAGGGGCGAAGCCCCTTTGGCGGGGGAATTGAGGGGTGTCCCCCCAGATATATCTTTCACCCCCTTCCTGGACAGGAAGGGGGTCAGGGGGATGGTCGAAGGAGTGAATCATGGGAGTAAGAATCGTCACGGACAGCAGCTCGGACCTGCCAGCCAGCCTGGCAACAGAGCTTGGCATCACCGTGGTCCCGTGCAACCTGCACTTTGGGCAGGAGACCTTCCGGGACAGCGTGGATATGGACGCCGACGTTTTTTACCAGCGTCTATCCTCAGAGTCCCAACTGCCCACCACGTCGCAGCCATCGCCAGGCGCCTTCCTGAAGGTGTATCGTGGCCTGTCGGAGGCTGGCCATCAGGTAGTGTCCATTCACGTCTCCAACGCCCTGAGCGGCACCGTGAACTCGGCACTCCAGGCCAAGGAGCAGCTTCCTGGCGCTACCGTGGAAGTGATTGACTCCCGCCAGGTGAGCCTTTCCCTGGGCCTAGCGGTGACCGCCGCAGCTCGCGCCGCCACGAGTGGCGCATCTTTCCAGGAGACCCTCCAGGTTGCTCGCCGGGCGTTGGAGCAGGTGCGGTTCTACGCCCTGCTGGATACGCTGGAGTACCTACGCCGGGGTGGCCGGGTCGGCAAGGTGAAGGGATTCGTAGGTTCGCTGCTGCGCGTCAGGCCGTTGATTACGGCGCGCGAAGGCTTGGTGGAGTCGGTGACAAGCGTCCGTAGCCGGGCAGCCGGCATCCAGTATATGGTCACGCTAGCCGAAGAGGCGGCTCCTATCCAGCAACTTGCGGTGATGCACGCCACCACACCTGACGAGGCCGAGGAGCTGGCCAAACGGCTCAGCCCCATGATCCCTGGCAAGTCGGTTATCCGTGCGCGGGTAGGCCCGGTGATCGGCACCCACGCCGGCCCGGGGGCCATTGGCATCGCTATCCAGTCGGACAAGAGCCAGTAGACGGCACTCCCCAAGCCAGGCACCAGCCATTTCTAACAAGCATGACACCCCTCCTCAGCTAAAAGGTCGCCGTGGCCCGGCGCGACCCGGTCGCGACCACCTCATGGCATTCCTGCGCATCCTGAGGCTGGAGCAGTCCCGCAACTTCGACGACCAGGCAGTCTTCGGCGGCCTGGACAAGTTCCTGGCCCGCTGGCAAGCGGCGGACGCTGCTCATGCCGCGCTTCAACACCTTGCCCAGGGCAAGCTCCTGGAGCTTCCCTACGCCAGCCTATCTGCTGAGGCTCGCTCCCTGTGGATCAGCGCTGCGCTGGAAGCTCTGGGAGCCGCTACGCCGGCACCTTCTAGGAGTACACCACTGGCGGCCCCGGCAGAGCCGCGCCGTCGGAGGCCTGCGGCCGCCGCTGCCAGCCTTTCCCTGGACCAGCCGGCCACCGCCCTACGCAGCATCACCCCTAGAGTACGGCCGCCGCTGGACAAGCTTGGCGTCAAGACGGTGCGCGACCTGGTCTACCTGTTTCCACGCCGCCACAACGAGGTCCGCACAATTGCCCAGCTACGCCATGACGAGGACCAGGCCATCGTGGCGACTATCTGGGAGGCGCGCCGCATCCGGTTGGGCCGCTCTTTGCAGGCGGCGGAGGCTGTGGTCGGCGACGACACGGGCAACATACGGGTGGTCTGGTACAACCAGCCATACCTGGCTCAGCGATTCAAGCCCGGCTCCCGGTACGTCCTTAGTGGCCGCGTGTCCATCTATCGTGGCGGACTGGTGCTGGACTCCCCTGAATACGAGGAGATGCGACCAGACGGCGGCATGGAGCCTCTGGTACAGCCCGGACGCCTATTCCCAGTGTATCCGCTGACCGAGGGGATCACCCAGCAGACGCTGCGCCGCATCGTCCGGAAGGCGCTGGCCCGCGCCGTGGATGCCGCGCAGGATATCCTACCCAACGACATCCTGGAAAGGCAGAGCCTTCTGCCTGTGCGCCGCGCCTTGTGGCAGGCCCACTATCCCGATAGCCAGCAGGCCTACGAAGCTGCCCGGCGTCGCCTGGCCTTCGAGGAGCTGTTCCTGCTGCAACTGGGTGTGCTGGCCCGCCGTAGGCAGGAAGCGTCCGGTGCTACAGGAGTGGCGCTATCGCCGCCCCCGGGCGTTGTGGAATCGTTCCTCGGCTCTCTCCCATTCCAGCTAACGCAGGCCCAGCGCCGCGTCCTGGGCGAGGTGCTCGCGGACATGGCCGGAGGCGACAGGCCCATGAGCCGGCTTCTCCAGGGCGAGGTGGGCAGCGGCAAGACCGTGGTTGCCCTGGCGGCGCTGCTGGTGGCCGTCGCCTGCGGCTACCAGGGGGCTATCATGGCACCCACCGAGGTCCTGGCCGAGCAGCATTTTCTTACCGTCAAGCGGCTGCTGGAGGGGCTGGCCCATCCCCTGGCGAAGGAGTACCTGCTTTCCGTTTACCTGGACCCATTCCCACGGCCCGTCATGGTGGGGCTGCTTCTAGGCAGCATGACTGCCGCCAGTAAAAAGGAAGTACGCCGTCTCCTGGCTGCCGGCTCACTGGACCTGGCCATAGGCACCCACGCCCTCATTCAGGAGGATGTGGACATTCCGAAACTAGCCCTGGCCGTGGTGGACGAGCAGCACAGATTCGGAGTCATGCAGCGGGCTGCCCTGCGCCAGATGGGCCAGAGGCCCCATCTGCTTGTGATGTCAGCCACGCCTATTCCGCGCACGCTGGCCCTCACCCTGTACGGCGACCTGGACCTGTCCACCATAGACGAGCTTCCCCCAGGGCGACAGCGCATCCGCACCAGGGTGGTAAGCTCTGACCGGCGCACCCCGGTATACGACTTCATCAGGAAGGAGGTTCAGGCGGGACGGCAGGGCTTCGCCATCTACCCCCTTATTGACGAGTCAGAGGCCGTCAACGCCCGTGCCGCCGTGAAGGAGCATGAGCGACTGGCCACGGATGTGTTCCCGGACCTGCGGGTTGGCCTGCTGCACGGCCGGATGCCCATGCGTGAGAAGCAGGAGGTCATGGACAAGTTCCGACGTGGCGATATAGACGTACTGGTGTCCACCCCCGTGGTGGAGGTAGGCATAGACGTGCCAAACGCCACGGTCATGCTCATCGAAGGGGCCGACCGGTTTGGCCTGGCCCAGCTACACCAGTTCCGAGGCCGCGTGGGCCGGGGCCAGCACGCCAGCTACTGCATCCTGGTGGCGGAGTCGCCCTCGGAGGAGGCGCGGGAGCGCCTGGCGGCTATGGAGAAGATAGAGGACGGATTCAAGCTGGCGGAGGTTGACCTGGAGCTACGTGGCCCTGGCGACTACTTTGGCACGCGGCAGAGCGGCCTGCCGGACCTTCGCATGGCCCGCCTTACCGACGCCGAGCTGCTAACCCTGGCTCGGAAGGAGGCCCAGGCGTTGCTGGAGGCGGACCCGGAGCTATCGTTGCCGGAGCACGCCGCCTTGAAGGAGGCTATGGCCCGCTTTACCGCGCCCGTAGGCAGTGAAGTGGGGTAAGGGATCAAGTCTATTGTCCCATCGGGAACGCAGGAGGTAAGGATGGACGAAACTGAAAGGTTAGAGGCCTGGTTTACTGCGGAACGAGAAACAAAGAATACTATCCGTTATCAGGAAGAAACGGAAAGTCACCCATTGATAGGTATCTTGTACATTCACAAAGCTACTGTGGCGTTGCTGGGGAACCCCCAGCGCATCAAGGTAACTCTTGTCAAGAGGTCTCTCTGTTTTGCCATGACCACAAATGCAAACTCGTATCTACACCGTGGTATCATAAGCTGTTACTCATGTTGATGAAGCAGCGCATAGCCGAACTTGTCGCCCAGGCGGTGGAAGAGGCCCAGCGCCAGGGGGGCTTGCCCGCCGGCCCTATCCCGGCCATTGAGGTGGAGCACCCCCAGAACACCGCGCATGGCGACTTCGCCACCAGCCTGCCCCTGCGCCTGGCCCGCGCCGCCCGCATGAACCCCATGAGCATCGCGGAGCGGCTGGTGCCTCTGGTCCCCGCCGATGCCACATTCCAGCGCGTCTGGGCAGCACCGCCAGGGTTCATCAACTTCGCCGTTACCCGGCAGTGGCTTCAGCAGCAGGTGGAGACCATCATCGGTGATGGCGACTCCTACGGCGCCATCCGGCCCGATACCCCTCAGCGCATACAGGTGGAGTTCGTCAGCGTCAATCCCACGGGGCCCATTCATGTCGGCCACGCCCGCGGAGCCGTCCTGGGCAGTGGCTTGGCCAGCATCCTGGAGGCTGCTGGGCACACAGTCAGCCGGGAGTACTACATCAACGACGCCGGCTCCCAGATGAACGCCTTCTACCGCTCCCTCTACGTGCGGTATCGCCAGGCCCTGGGCCAGGAGGCGCAGATGCCTGAGAACGGCTATATGGGGTCGTACATGGAGGACCTGGCGCGGGAGCTGGTGGCGGAGGAGGGAAGGAGGCTCCTGGAAATGCCGGAGGCAGAGGCTGTGGCCGCCATCGGCGAAATTGGCCTACGCAAGATGCTGGCCAGCATCCGAGAAGACCTGGCCAGGATCGGAGTGGAGTTCGACGTCTGGTTCAGAGAGAAGAGCCTGTTTGAGACTGGAGAGTACAACCTAGCTATGGATTTACTGAGGCAAAAGGGGTATTTGTCGCAGCGGGATAACGCCACGTGGTTCACCTCTACGGCCCTAGGCGAGGACAAGGACAACGTCCTGGTCCGCACCACCGGCGAACCGACCTACTTCGCCTCGGATGTAGCCTACCACCACAACAAGTTCATCAAACGCGGCTTCAACCGGGTTATCAATATCTGGGGCGCTGATCACCAGGGCCACGTCTCGCGAATGAAGGCTGCGGTGGGCGCTATGGGCGTGGAGCCATCGCGTCTGACTATACTTATATCCCAGCTTGTCACCCTGAAGCGCGGCGAGGATGTGGTCCGCATCTCCAAGCGCACTGGCGACCTCATCACCCTGCGAGAGCTGGTGGACGAAGTCGGCTCGGACGCCTGCCGGTTCTTCTTCCTCTCCCGCTCTCCTGACAGCCAGATGGACTTCGACCTGGAGCTTGCCAAAGCCCAGTCGGATGCCAACCCCGTCTACTACGTCCAGTACGCCTACGCCCGCATCGCCGGCATCATGCGCCTGGCAGGGGAGCGCCGCCTGGACTACACCCAAGGGGACGTGGCGCTGCTCACCCACGAGGCCGAGGAGACGTTGATCAAGAAGATGCTGCTGCTCCCAGAGATGGTGGCGCAGATAGCCGAGAGCCTGGAACCCCACCACTTGCCTGTCTACGCCCTGGAGCTTGCCACCGCCTTTCACTGGTTCTACCAGCAGTGTCGCGTTGTCTCCAGCGAACCGTCAGACGAGGCCGTCACCTTGGCGCGCCTGAAGCTGGTAGAGGGGTGTCGCATCGTCCTGGCCCGCTGCCTGTCCCTCATGGGCATGTCCGCGCCGGAGCGGATGTAGGCTGCGGCCTATTGGCCAACAGCCAAACTCAGGGCCATGCAAACCGGAAGAACAATAACGTCTATCCGGACAACTCCGCGGGTGTCCGCATTTACTTGACTGTGACCTGCGCCATCATCGCCGCTACCAGCCATAGCTTGGGTCCACTCCTGTTGGCGCTCCCTTGATGAACTCCGCGTACGGTCAGGATGAGCTCCCGCGCGCCTCTTCCGTTTGCTCATTCTCCTTTAGGCCTCTCTCAGGTCGTGGAGGCTGGTGGAGTCTCTTTAGGCCAAGTCCAGGCGTAGAAGACGATGGCCGCGAGCAGCGCGACCTCGATGACGCTGCCGAAGATGTAGTAGTTCCACTCTCCGATCGCGCCAACGAAGATGGTGAGCCCATACAGGATGCCCAGCGCGACGTTGGCGATCCGGTTGACCCGTGGACGCAGGATGAGTGCCAAGAACACCATTAAACTGGGGATGACGACATAGGCCGTGGCCCCTAAGAGGAACGACTGGTTGACGGTGAACCCGGCGATCTCGCCAGCCTCGAGGTCGGCCCGGAAGTCGGGTCGGTAGAGGCTGAAGAGGTCGATGTATACGAAGACGAACAGCATTGACGCCCAGAGCGCCGAGATCTTGATCCTAACGTTCACCTTCGACGGGTCGAACTTCGTTTCGGCTGTCACGTGAGATCCCTCTTTAATGATCTGGTTCGCATACTTCCTTTTCGCGGTGCTCTCTTTCGCGCACCTGCATTATGGCAAATTCACCCCGTCTCCCGCGGCCTGTACTGCAGCGCCTCGGCCAGGTGCACTACGCCAATGCCCTCGGAACCGGCCAGGTCGGCTATGGTGCGGCTGAGCTTCTGCACCCGGTGGAATGCCCTGGCGGAAAGCCCTAACTAAGAAACTCGCAGTGTGATGAAAAACTCCTTCGACCATCCCCCTACCCCCTTCCTAGCCAGGAAGGGGGTAAGAGAGATATCTGGGGGATACCCCCAGACCCCCACCCCTTCGGCTTCCCCTTCGCTTCGTTCGAGGGCTTCGGCTCAGGGCAGGCTCCGTCCCGACAGGTCGGGGATCTGGACTCCTATTCCCAGGAAACCTGTTAGGCTATGTGGCCTCGTGGCACGGGTACGCCTGGGATCTTCATCTGAATGCGCCCCACGGTCTCTCGCGTCGTGATGAACAATGTCTTCCAGTCATCACCACCCCAGGCTATGTTAACTATTGGAACGGTAATGGTTCCAAGGTGTTTGCCAGAGGGGTCTATGATCCATAGACC